>JACCVS010000050.1 GCA_013698055.1 Acidobacteriota bacterium | reverse complement strand
CAAGCAAAATGCTGGCGACGCCGATGCGCTCTACCTGCGACTTTTGGAGCGCGCCGCTGCTGATCCTCGAACAGATGCTAACGCCGTGCTGCTGCTTTCATCGCCCATCATCTCGCCAAACTTGATGGTTGTCATTGATGAATTCGGCTCAGTGCAATTTACATTGACCGACTCTGGAATGCGCTCTACCCCGCAGCCAACATTCCCTCAAAACACAGCGGCGGCTTTCTACAATCTGGCGGCGTCCGTGCTCTCAAGGCCGGCCACTTCGCGAGATGCGCTCACAATGCAGGAGTTGATGTCGCTTTTTTACGCTACGGGGCGGCTGCTTCCCTTCTTTGAGAATTCTTCAGCGCCTTATGCTGTCCATGCTCCGACTTTGCGCGCACGCCACAGCGAACTCTTCAATGAAATCGAAGCGGGACGCCGCGAACAGGTCACCTCACAGTTCAACGCCAGCGGCCCAGCGCCCAGAGGATACGCTGACCCGCTTCGCTCGCTGGCCGATGAACTGGCACATGCCCCCGACTCCGCCGCTCGCGAAAGCATCGCGCTCTTGTTGGTCAGGGCGGCTGTCCGCAACAGGTACTGGGATCGCGCACGCCGCGCCGCAGCAGAGATAGAAGATGGTGGACGCCGAAAAAGCGCTCTCTCTTTTATTCAGGTTCACCAGATCAAAGACATCCTGCACGCTTACGAAGATCAGAAAGAGGATGACTTCGAGAGCATCGCAAAGTTCCTGCGCGAAGCCGATGTGCCGCCGTTCGCTAAAGCATGGGGCTTCGCTCAGACCGCGCTCATTGCGGCACGAAAGAAAGATTCTCGCACCTCTCAAAGCGTTGCAGACCTTATCAATGAGGCCGAGACTCAGGCCGCGCGCACCGCGCCGGGGAAGCCGGAGCGCGTCGCCGCATACGGTGTTGTGGTCATGGTCGCCTCCAGCCTCGATGCGCCGCGCGCGTGGACGTTGCTCCGCGAATTCGTTAAGGCGGCAAACGCGGTCGAGGACTTCACTGGAGACAACGCTTCGTTTGACTTAAACGCAGACGATAGCTCGGAGAGTGAAGCGGCGGAGCAATTCATCGTTGAGGCGGAGATATTTCGTTTGGACGGAATTTTTGCGACAATGGCCCATCTGGATTTTGACAAAGCTCTCGCAGAGGCACGCGCCCTGGACGGGGACGTGCCCCAAGCCTTCGCCACGATTGCGGCGGCGCGAGCAATATTGGAAAGACAGAATCCAGAATTCAGGAGTCAGAAGTCAGAATAAGAACAAAAGCGGTCTCAGCTTTTCATTCTGGCTTCTGGATTCTGACTCCTGAATTCTGCATTACCCTATGCGTCGTCAATCATCTTTTTCACGTGCGTCCTTCGGCGTCAGAAATAAAGCGCCGTGGCTGACGATGCTCGGCAATGCCTTCCACCAATTTCACGACAACGATCTTTTTACATCGGCAGCCGCGATGAGCTACTTCGGCCTGCTGGCTCTGTTTCCCGGTCTCATCATGCTGCTCGCCATCGGCAAGCGGCTGGCCGCCGGAACGGTAATGCTCGATGAGATGCTGCGTCGCGTCGCGCAGGCTTATCCGGGTTCGGGAGAATTTCTGGATTCGACGATTCGCTCGCTTTCCGATCTGGGGACGGGCGTCATCATTACCTGCATTTTCGTCATGTTGTGGGCAGGCTCTTGGGTCTTCGCTGTTGCCGAACGCGCTCTCAATCGAATCTGGAATACGACCTCGCGTGCGTTTCTGCACGGGCGCGCTCTGACGCTCGGGATGATCGGCATTGTCGGACTCCTGCTGACAGTCTCCGTGCTGGTCACGTCTCTTCTCGTCACTGTGCAAACGTTCGCCGGAAGACTCTCGCCGCGACAACTCGAACGCTGGGCGTGGGTCGCCACATTCGGCAGTGTGTTCTGGCAGGTTATCTTTGTACTCGTCAGTATTGTTATCACCGTCATTCTCTTGATGCTCGTTTATCGCTTTATGCCGAACGCGAGCGTCAGTTTGCGCGACACTGTTCCGGGAGCGATCATCGGCGGTCTGCTGTGGGAAGCTGCGAAGTACATCTTCGCATGGAGTCTGCACTACTTTCATTACGATCAGATTTACGGCTCGGTCGGGGCGGTCGTCGCCGTGCTGACCTGGGGCTATGTGTCGAGCCTGATTTTGCTTTACGGTGCACAATTAACGGCTGTCTTTCACCACGAGCACCCGGCAGAGCCAATCGAACCCTCAGCCGCTGATGCCGCCATCGCGCCAATGCCGTAACGAAGGGATGAGGGATGAGGGATGAATGAAAAGCCGCTGAATCAAGGATTCAGTGTGGTTCATTCAAACCCCTTTCATCCCTCATCCCTCATCCCTCATCCCTTATTTGTTATGCTCCTCTCCGATTTTGATTACGAGTTGCCGGAAGAACTCATCGCACAGCATCCCTTAGCTGAGCGCGATGGGGCGCGAATGCTGTTGATTGACAGACAGAGGGGAGAATGGGAGGACAGTCAATTCGCAGAACTCCCTTCATACATCCGGGCAGGCGATGTTGTGGTCATTAACAATACGCGGGTCTTCCCCGCGCGTCTCGTGGGCA
This sequence comes from Acidobacteriota bacterium, assembly GCA_013698055.1. GTDB lineage: Bacteria > Acidobacteriota > Blastocatellia > Pyrinomonadales > Pyrinomonadaceae > QHXM01. The sequence goes on along the minus strand of JACCVS010000050.1, from coordinate 11,374 downwards.
GGCGTGAGCCAACAGGCGGGCGCGTCGAGCTTTTTCTGGTACGCGAGCTAGAGCCATTCATCTGGGAAACTCTGGCGCGGCCAGCGCGAAGGTTGCAGAAGGACGCGCGCATCTCTTTCGGCGATGGAAGATTGCGCGCGCAGGTTGTTGATGTGCTGGAAGACGGACGACGCACCGTCCGCTTTGAGTGTGACACTTCGCTTGGAAGCGCAATTGAAGAACTTGGCCAGACGCCTCTGCCACCTTACATCAAGCGCGAGGGAGAAAGTTTTGACGAGGATCGAGAGCGTTATCAAACCGTGTATGCGCGTGCGCGCGGAGCGATTGCCGCGCCGACTGCCGGATTGCACTTTACACCACACGTTATGGAAGAACTCGCGGCACGCGGCGCTGAAATAGTTGAGATTACGCTCCACGTCGGCTACGGCACGTTTGAGCCAGTGCGTGTTGAAGACTTGAGCGAGCACGCGGTTGCGGCGGAGCAGTATGAGATAAGCGAGGCGGTGGCTGAAACCATCAACGAGGCACGTTCTCAGGGCAGGCGCATCATCAGCATCGGCACAACGACAACGCGCGCTTTAGAATCTGCCGCGGACGAGGAGGGACGTGTTAAGGCGGGCGCATCATTGGCGCAATTGACAATCACGCCGGGCTACAGGTTTCGCGTCGTCAATGCGCTGCTGACGAACTTTCACCTGCCGCGCTCGTCGCTCCTGGTTCTCGTCGCCACCTTCGCCGGACGCGACCTCGTACTCGCGGCTTACGCTCACGCGGTCAAAGCGCACTATCGCTTTTACAGTTACGGCGATTGCATGTTAATAATCTAGTGATAAGTGATGGGTGATAGGTAATAAGTAACAGCCTATCTCCTATCACCCATCACTTATCACTTATCACTGTTTTATCATGGCTGTCCTGAAGAAAATTCGTTCCCGCTGGTGGTCGCAAAGCGAGGAATCTGCTGAACCGATTGTTGAGTACGATTCGCTGGCGGCTCCGTCTTCGATTATCGAAGTACGCTACGACGTGCGGCCTCTGACTGTCACGCAGTTGGACGAGTGCTGGCGGCTTGACCAGCGGTGCTTTGTTGACGGCGAAGCCTACAGCCGCGACACCTTCGAGTATTTGCTGACGGCTCCCGAGTCGGTTTCCTACCGCGCGGTGACACATGGCGGCCAGATGGTCGGCTTCATCATCGGACTGGTCGAGCCTGACCACACGGGACACGTCACGACCGTCGGCGTTGCGCCCGAGCATCGCCGGCGCGGGCTTGCTCATCGCTTGATGCAAAAAGCCGAAGACGGCTTTCGCCGCCGCGACGTGCGAATCGTTCGTCTCGAAGTCCGCTCGATCAACATCGGCGCGCAAAAGCTCTACCAGAATCTCGGTTACACCGTGACACAACGCCTCCCGCGCTACTACTCAAACGGCGGCGACGGGTTGCTGATGATCAAGCCGCTTTGAAACAAGAGTCCAAAGTCTAAAAGTCCAATGCCCAAAGTCAGGAGAGTTTGACTTTGGGCATTGGACTTTAGACTTTGGACTCTTGCTTTGTCAGCTCTTTCGTAATTCCGTCAAGACCTGCTTGGCCACTGACTTGAGCGTGTCGAAAACGCCGACGCCCGTGGCTGCGACGGCTTCGATGGCGGGTTCATTCTTGCGTTGCAGCTCCGCCGTGATGTCCGGGACAGGGACGACGTTGGGAAGATCGCGCTTGTTGAGTTGCAAAACGTAAGGGAGATTCATCAGGTCATACCCTTGCGTCTCCAGATTCTCCTGTAGGTTATATAAGGATTCGATGTTGGCGTCCATCCGCTCCTCCTGCGAGTCGGCGACGAAGACCACGCCGTCCACACCTTTCAAAATCAACTTACGTGAAGCGTCATAAAAGACCTGCCCCGGCACAGTGTACAGGTGAAAGCGCGTCTTGAAGCCGCGCACAGTGCCCAGTTCCAAAGGCATGAAGTCGAAAAAGAGCGTGCGGTCGGTCTCGGTCGCAAGGCTGATGAGCTTTCCCTTCGAGGCGGGAGCGGTGGAATCGAAGATGTATTGCAAATTCGTCGTCTTGCCGCACAGTCCGGGGCCGTAGTAAACGATCTTGCAGTTGATCTCGCGCGAAGCGTAGTTAATGAACGTCATAGCAAAGAAGGCAAAAGGTAAAGGTGAAAAGGTAAAAGTAAGACAGCTATTATATTATGAATTTCAGGCGATGGCCTATCCTGACTTTTGCTTTTTACCTTTTTCCTTATTAATTGAATAGACTGTCTATATCTTCATCCGTAATCTCTGCGAAAAGCGAGCTCGCGTTTGTCTCTTTCTTGCTGGATTCCCGGACGATTTCGTCGAAAATCGCCGCCATCTCGCTTGAAGCCTGCTTGACGCGGAGTTTGACGAGGCCGAGGCTCGAACGCTCGTCAAAGACGACCACCAGCAGAATTCGCCCGATAACGGAGATGTAAATGCTTTCGTGCTCGCCTTCATGCGAGAGCGTGGGAAACTCTTTCTCGCCGATTAGTTGAGCCATCCCACTCGTGGCGGCGACATTCCCGGCTGCGAGCGACGCCAGGCTCGTTGTGTCAAGATTACTCACATCGCCATGCACGGCGATTTGCTGGCCATCTTTATCAACCAGAAATGCTACACGAGCCGAAGAGTCAAGACGCAGCTTTGCCAGCACAGCCTTGATCTTGTGGTACTGCTGCTCACGCATTACTATGGGAGTGTCTGCCATCAGTACAGCTTTCTTTTTGAAATGGAAGCGGGCGAGGCGGGAGGCTCGCAAATAGCTGCCCCGTTATTCTGAAATTGGAGCTTAAACCAAAGAATTAGAAGGTCTTTCGCGCGCCCGCACCGTCACGCTTTGGTCGCGAGCCGCGATGGGCACAAGCGCCGCAACCACAATTTGTACTCTAACATGGCGTGCTGAGTGACTTCAAGTGTTTTTCCATGTTGGCCACTCATCTTGTATATTTTAACGACCGTTCTCCCGCACTGCCTCCTAAACCTTACTCTAACGTTGATTTAGCGGGGAAGCTGTGGTAAGCTGCGCGAAGTTACAGTGGTTGTTCCAGACATAAAGGTGCAGCCCTTTGGAAATCAGGTGCTTCGCATGAGCGATCCTATCGTTAAGGGCGTGAAACGATCTGCCTCCCGCCCGATCTCGCGTCAAAATTCCCCAACGTCTTCTGCAAAGAATCGCACGTTGACGGGTAAGAGTGCGCCACCCAAGCCGCTCATCAAGCGTTCGTTATCCGAGAAAGCTCCTGCGCGTAAAGCTCCCAAATCAAGCGTAAAGTCCAGTTCGAGTGCAGCAGCTAAGGGCAAAGCAGCGAAAACCACTCCGGCACGTAAGCCACCTACAGCAAAGAAGTCGGTTTCTACTCAAAAGAAATCAGCTCCTTCAAAAGTCAAAGCTAAAGCCAAAGCCCCTGCACGCACGAAGCTGGCGCCGTTAGCCAAAAGGACGACTAAGTCTGTATCGGTCAAAGCGACCAAGTCGCGCCCGGCTCAATCTAAAAAAATAAAGAAGGCCGTAGCACTGCCAGCGCGTAGGCCTGTTGCGCCGCCACCTCCGCCGCCGCGTCAGCCAACGCGAGATGAAGCGGCTGCCCTGCGCGCTTTCGAGCGTGCTCACAAGGAGTTTGCCCGTGGTCGCTTTGGCGATGCTCGTTCGCAGTTTCGGGCGTTAATTGAAAAGTATGCGAGCGTTTCCGAAGTGACGGCTCGCGCCCGCACTTATTTAATGGTTGCCGAATCTCGTTTGCGGACGGAACTCTCGCTGCCACGTGATGCCGATTCGCTCTATGACCGTGGAGTGATAGAGCTTAATCGTGGGGAGTATGTTGCCGCGCAGGAGATGTTTGAGCGTGCGCTCAAGCGCGAACCCGAGGCGGCTCACATTCATTACGGACTGGCGGCGACGCGCTCGCGCTTAGGCTCAATCGAGACGGCGCTGGAATCTTTGCAACGCGCCCTGGAGCTTCAACCGAATTTGCGTGTGCGCGCCCAACACGATCATGACCTGACGACGCTCAGAAACGATCCTGATTTCGAGCGTCTGGTTTTCGCTTCCCGTTTTTAAGGTTTCAGTAATTTCCTCAGAGCTTCTGCCTGACCATTTACTCTCCCTCTCCAACAGACAGCTTTCAAAAGCCTCTACCTTTTAGATATGATTTCAACTACAGTCGAAAAAGCGCGAATCATCTCTCTTGAAGGAATTGAAAAGTTGCCAGTCGCGGAAACGAATCATGGTTTGAAACTTGTCGCTATCGGCGGCGGGACAGGACTCTCCACCCTGCTGGCCGGACTCAAGCAACTGGTCGGAGCAAGCGATGGTGGAGAGGGCATCTGGCTTGAAACTCTCTCGGCCATCGTGACGGTTTCGGATGACGGCGGCAGTTCCGGTCGACTGCGCGATGAGCTACAGATGCTTCCGCCCGGTGACATACGCAACTGCATGGTCGCGCTCTCGGAAGATTCCACGCTGCTCTCACGCCTGTTTCGTTATCGCTTTCGTGGCTCGGGTGAACTCGGCGGCCACAGTTTCGGCAATCTTTTTCTGGCCGCGCTGACGGAAGTCACGGGCGACTTTGTCGAGGCAGTTCGCCTCTCTTCCGAAGTTCTGGCGAGCAAAGGGCGTATTTATCCTGCGACGATTAATGATGTGCGTCTCGTCGCAGAGCTTGAAGACGGCAGCGAAGTCCACGGTGAAACGCAGATTTCGGCTTCGCGCTTGCCCATCCGCCACCTGCGGCTTGAGCCTGCGCAGTGTCTTCCCCTTCCGGAAGCCCTGACAGCCATTCGCGCAGCGGATGTAGTCACAGTCGGCCCCGGCTCTCTCTATACAAGTATTCTGCCAAATCTTCTGGTCACGCGCGTGGCCGACGCCATCGGTCAGACCCGCGCCATTAAAATTTTCATCTGCAACCTGATGACCCAGCCCGGCGAAACGGACGGCTACACGGCTCGCCAGCATCTTGAGACTGTCAAAAAGTATGTGCCCGAAATAGCTTTTGATTACGTTATCCTCAACAATCATCCGATTAGCGATGAACAGGCTACCCTCTACGCCGCCGATGGTGCCTTTCAAATCGGGATGCATGATCACATGTTTGAAAAGGCTTTTAGCGCGGAGACCGAGGTTGTGCGCACAGACCTTCTGGACGAAGGCGAAAAAGTCCGGCACAATCCAGATAAGCTGGCGCGTGTGGTTTTAGCCTGTTGCGAGCAGGCGCGCACGACGAGCCGCCCAACCGTTACCCGTTCCTGAATTTTATGGAGAAACAAACGCAGTTCACCATGCAGGACGCGCCCGCGCCTTTAGACGTGCTGATCCTCGCCGCCGGACTCGGCACGCGGATGCGCTCGCGCACAGCGAAAGTTCTTCATCAGCTCGGCGGACGGCCTCTCATCGCGCATGTCTGTCGAGCCGCCGCCGCGCTCACCTCGCGTCCCATCCATGTCATCGTCGGCCATCAAGCCGAACTGGTCGAGGCCGCCGTCCGCGAAGAGTTGGACGAACATGGCGCAAGCTTTATCACACAGGCAGAACAACGCGGCACTGGCGACGCTGTGATGGCTGCGCGCGCGGCTTTTGCGGATGCCGGTTCGACCATTCTCATCCTCTCGGGCGATGTACCGCTCGTTAGAGCAGAAACCCTGGGCGCACTCGTTCAACAGCACCGGGCGCATCGCGGGCGCGGCGCGTCCTGCACCATGCTGACCGTTCGTCTCGAAGACCCGACCGGGTACGGGCGCATTGTGCGCGATGAAGAGGGGCGTTTCCAGAAGATCGTGGAGCAAAAGGACGCGACTGCCGAAGAGCGACAAATCAAGGAAATCAACGCTGGCATCTATTGCTTTGAAACTCACGCTCTCTTTTCCGCTCTCGCGCGCGTTCAGCCCGCCAACGCTCAGGGGGAATATTACCTGACGGACGTGCCCGGCATCCTGCGCGCCGATGGCGAAGATGTGAGTATCTTCGTGCATGGGGACGCACGCGAGGTCTCCGGCATCAACACGCGCGTCGAGTTAGCCGAGTTCGAGCGCATTCTACGCCAGCGCACGCTCCGCCGCCTGATGCTCGATAGCGGCGTGACTTTCATAGACCCCACGCATACTTATGTGAGCGCGGAGGCGCAGCTGGGGCGTGACTGCGTGATCTACCCGGACGTGCATATCGAAGGCAATACGACTATCGGCGATGATTGCGAGATTCGCTCCGGCACACGCATCACCAACTCGCGCATCGGCAATGGTGTCACTGTCAAAGACCATTGCGTCATCGTCGAGAGCGAAGTTTCGGATGGCTGCACAATCGGGCCTTCCGCTCATTTGCGGATGAACACGAAGCTCGAAGAAGGCGCGTCGGTTGGCAACTTCGTCGAAATGAAAAAATCGCGATTGGGTCGAAAATCGAAAGCGATGCACCTGACCTATCTCGGCGACGCGACTATCGGCGAGAAGACGAACATCGGCGCGGGCACGATCACCTGCAACTACGATGGTAAGAACAAGCACGCGACGGTCATCGAAGACGAAGTTAAGATTGGATCAAACACGATGCTCGTTGCCCCGGTGCGCGTAGGCCGTAACTCCGTCACGGGCGCAGGCTCCGTGGTGACGAAAGATGTGCCGCCCGACACGCTCGTCGCTGGTGTTCCCGCTGTAATTAAAAAGCGTCTCAGCGAAACCGTCGAGAAAAAGGCAGAAGATGATAAGAACGAGGGTGGATCAAAAGAAGTTTCTGTTGTAGACGCTCCGGCTTAGAGTAATCGTAGGAGCAAAGGACAAGTCCTCTGCCCGATTCCTAACATAAACATCCGGGCAGAGGACTTGTCCCCGCCCTCGCATTCTTAAATTAAGGATCATTATATGTGTGGCATTGTTGGATATGTCGGTAACAAGCAGGTCGTGCCCGTCATCATTGATGGGCTGCGGAAACTGGAATATCGCGGCTACGATTCGGCTGGTATCGCGGTTGTTGACGAAAGCCACGACCTTGAGATTCGCCGCGCCGAAGGCAAGCTCCGCAATCTCGAAGAAGCGATTCGCCTGCATCCTCTCGATGGCACTTACGGCATCGGCCATACGCGCTGGGCAACGCATGGTCGTCCTACAGAAGAAAACGCCCATCCGCACCGCGATTGCACAGGACGCGTCGTCGTCGTCCACAACGGGATCATCGAAAACTATCTTCAACTGAAAGATCGCCTGCGTAAGACCGATCATCGCTTCGTCACCGAAACGGATACGGAAGTCGTCGCGCATTTAATCGAAGAGTATCTGAAGGCAGGCGACTCGTTTGAGATGGCCGTGCGCCGCACTGTTTTAGATTTGCACGGCATCTTCGCCCTTTCCATCATCAATGCTGACGAGCCTGACACGATCATCGCGGTGCGTCAGGGGCCGCCCGTTGTCATCGGACTCGGCGACGGCGAATACTTCGTCGCCTCCGACATTCCACCCATCCTGCAACACACACGCGACATCTTTTTCTTAGGCGACGGCGAAATCGCCGTGCTGACGAGAGACGCCGTGCGCGTCATAGACTTCGATGGAAACTCTGTTGAGCCGGTGCAGCAGCGCATCACCTGGGACCCGATCATGGCGGAGAAGGGCGGCTTCAAGCATTTCATGCTCAAGGAGATTTACGAGCAGCCGCGCGCCATCCGCGACACCGTGCAGGGACGCATCTCTTTAGACACAGGCCGCGTCTTCCTCGACGAGATGAAGAACATCACGGAAAGCGATTTTCTTCGCTTCACATCGATTAAGATCGCTGCTTGCGGAACAAGCTGGCACGCGGGGCTGGCCGGAAAGTACATGATCGAGCAACTGGCGCGCGTGGGCGTTGATGTTGATTACGCTTCGGAGTTTCGCTACCGCAATCCCGTTTTAGACGAAAATACCCTGCTACTTGTCATCTCTCAATCGGGCGAGACCGCCGATACCATCGCCGCGCTCAGAGAGGCGAAAGAGCATGGCTCGAAAGTCATGGCCATCTGCAACGTGCAAGGCTCGATGATTATGCGTGAAGCCGACGGCACGGTTCTGACGCACGCGGGGCCGGAGATCGGCGTGGCCTCGACCAAAGCCTTCACCTCGCAGATGATCGCGCTTTATCTCTTCGGCCTTTATCTGGGGCAGTTGCGCGGCGTGCTTTCTCAGGAACAGGCGAGGTATCACGCCCAGCAGCTTGCGGAGCTTCCCGTCAAGATCGAGCACCTTTTGAATGAGGCGGATGGGGTCGAGGAGCTCTCGAAAGAGTTTTTCCGCTCGACGGATTTCCTCTACCTCGGGCGCGGCATCAACTTCCCTGTCGCTCTCGAAGGCGCGCTCAAGCTCAAGGAGATTTCCTACATTCATGCCGAAGGCTATCCGGCGGGCGAGATGAAGCACGGGCCGAACGCACTCATTGACGAGCGCCTGCCCGTCGTCTTCATCAACACGCGAGAGGAAGGCAACCGCGCTTCGGAGATTCGCTACGAGAAGACACATTCAAACATCGTGGAAGTGAAGGCGCGCGAGGGCGTCGTACTCTCAATTTTGAATGAAGGCGATTCAATGTCGTCGGTCTCATCGGATCACGTGATTGAGATTCCCGCAGCGAGCGATTTGCTCTCGCCAATCCTGGCCGTCATCCCACTGCAACTCCTGGCCTATCACATAGCCGTGCGGAGAGGCTGCGACGTGGATCAGCCACGCAATCTGGCTAAGTCCGTCACGGTTGAGTAGAACTGCCAAACAAAAAATTGCGGACCGGAAAACATTTAGTTGCTTTCCAATCCGCAATCCGTAATCCCCATTCCGCAATTGTTACTGCTGATCTTCGATGAAAGGCTTGAGCAACCTTGCGCGTGAAGGGTGTCGCAGTTTCCTTAAAGCCTTGGCTTCAATCTGGCGGATACGCTCGCGTGTGACGGAGAAGTCTTCGCCAACCTCTTCGAGCGTATGCTCTTCGCCCTGCGCTCCTAAACCGAAGCGCATCTTGATGACCTTCTCCTCGCGTGGTGAAAGCGTCGCCAGCACCTCGTCCGTAATCTCGCGCAGATTCGACGCGACGACTGATTCGGAAGGATTGCTTCCTGACTTGTCTTCGATGAAATCGCCGAGGTGTGAATCTTCTTCTTCGCCTATCGGCGTCTCCAAAGAAACCGGTTGCTGCGCCATCTTGAAAACGCTGCGGACTTTCGCCACAGACATGTCAACACGTTCGGCAATTTCCTCGTTGGTCGGCTCGCGCCCGAACTCCTGCACGAGTGCGCGAGAAGTCTTCACCAGCTTGTTGATCGTCTCGATCATATGGACGGGAATGCGAATCGTTCTGGCCTGATCCGCAATCGCTCTGGTGATGGCCTGTCTGATCCACCATGTCGCATAGGTCGAGAACTTGTAGCCGCGACGCCACTCGAACTTATCCACGGCCTTCATCAACCCGATGTTGCCTTCCTGAATCAGATCGAGGAATTGCAAACCGCGATTGACATACTTTTTAGCGATTGAGACGACGAGGCGCAAGTTGGCCTCGGTCATCTCGCGCTTGGCCTCAGTTGTCTGAGCCTCGCTGACGGCAATCGCCAGGTGCGAGCGTTTAATCTCGACGGGCGAGAGAGACGTGTCCGCCTCAATCTGCTTGAGCTGTCGCTTGGCAGCATTGATCTGCCGCTTGAATTCTTTCTCGTCTTCCGGCTTGATCCGTCTGCGGTTCAATTTCTCCGTCAGCTTTTCGGTCTCACGCTCAAAGGCGCGAACCTGCCTGTAGATCACGCCGATAGAACGAATCAAACGCTGGCGCGTATCTTCCTTGAGATTCAACTCTTTGATCGAGCGTGCGATGTCGAGGCGAGAGCGCACGGCCTTGCGCTTCAGGCGCAGGAACTTCTTTGACTTCTTGCCGCGCGTCACTTTCTGTTCGGCGCGCAGCTTCTCCCACTCCTTCTGTCCCTGGCGGGAGAGCGCACGAATTTTCTGGACGCCTTCCATCGTCAGGCGCAGATACTCGTCGCCCCTGTCCTCCTGCTCGTCAATGTCCGCCTGCTCAGAGAATGCGACCACGTCGCGGATGCTGAGCGTGCTCGCTTCCAACTCATCGCCGATCTTCATCAACTCGGCGATGGCGATGGGCGAGCGCGAGATGACACGGTTCGATCTGATCTGCCCGTTCTCGATGCGCTTGGCGATAGAGACTTCCTGCTCGCGCGTCAAAAGCGGGACGCGCCCCATCTGGCGCAGGTACATACGCACCGGATCAGTCGCTTTATCTTCCTCGCCCGCCGATAAATCGAGTTCATCTTCTTCAAAAGGCTCGCCGCTTTCTTCAGACGATCCAGAGGAAACGTCTTCCAGAAGCAATGCTGCGGGATCGCCTTCCGCCAGATTCGCCTCGTCCAGCTTTTGCAGGACATCCTCAAGCTTGTCTGTGACGACCGTCTCGCCCTCTTGCTCTTGATTCATGCCCTCGAAAGGCCGATACCTCTCGTCGCCCAAAACCAGCGAACGAAACCCATCCTTGTTCACATCTTTCTCAGTCAAGTCCACAATCTCACCTCTCGCGCGCGTCGCCATAATTCTCTCCGGGCGCAGGCCTCACAATGCAAATACGAATGATGCGCCCATTAACCGGTCGGTTTAATTTCAAGAACCTATTTTCTTCGTGATCTGCTGCTGGCTGAGTCCCTGATCGCCGGACACCACAGGGGCGGCAACCACCGCAGATGTCGCAATCGTTGAAACGGCTGCGACTGCAAAAACTAAATTCTTAACTCTTCTTATTTCTCTTACTTCCCCTTGGTTTAACCATTAACTGCTATTTGTTTCTTGCCTATTGAATTGCCGTTCGGTCTGAAACTTGCGCTCGATCCATAACTTTCGAGCGCCTTGACCACTTTTCCCATAACTTCGAGCGCCTGTTTCCGCTCAGCCTCACTCAAATCTGCGAGCGCCTCGTTGAAGATTTCCCGGCGACGCTGGCGAAACTGATCCACCAGACGACGCCCCTCAGCCGAAAGAGCGACAATCACACACCGCCTGTCATCGGCTGTGGCGCTTCGTTCGATCAATCCTTTACGGATCAGACGGTCGGTTAGTTGCGTAATGGCTGGCGCAGAGATTCTCATTTCCGCAGCCAACTGGCCTGTCTGCATGGCTCCGCGCCGCAAAACTCTTAGGAGTTGCGCCTGCGGCAGGGTCAGTTCCAACTCCGTGATCTGTTTCTGGTACTGGTCAATCATCAACCCGGACATGATCTCGGTAAAGCTGTTCAAAACTTCCTCCACCTCCGCTGGCGATGATCTTGCCATCAGACCCTCCGCTTACTTAACTTATAGGAAAATTTAAGATGCCTTAAATATAAAGGTAGTTGCCCTCCGCGGTC
>JACCVS010000016.1 GCA_013698055.1 Acidobacteriota bacterium | reverse complement strand
GGCGCGCGACGCGGTAGCGATAAAGTGTATAAGCTGCCAGCCCGGTCGCCAGAATTAACAGCGCCACGAACCAGGGGCGTCGCCAGATGGGGGCAAGGACGACGAAAGAAAAGTTGGCCGGAGTCGGGCTAGACTGCCCGTCGGCGTTGACAGCGCGCACCACGAAGCGGTACGCCCCCGGAGCGAGGTTTGGATAGTTGACGCTCCGTGTGGCAGTCGGCGCGCTCCACTTCACGTCCGCTCCTTCGAGCTTATATTGATACTGAAGCTCCTCGCCGAGATCAAAGCTGAGTCCGCCAAAATCAATGCTGACGTGATTCTGTGCGGGCTGCAATTCGCGGGACGGCAACTCCGTTTCACCCAATTCCGAGACAGGCTGCGCGACACCTTCGATGTTGAGTCCTTTGATGTAGATGGAAGGCGGGCGGTTTGTTTCTTCTTTTTCCGGGACGAAGCGCGAGACACCGAAGACCGAGCCGAACCAGAGCGCGCCGTGACGATCACGATACGCGTGTTCAATCACATTCTTCGGCAACCCATCCGCCACCGTATAGTGTTTAATTCTTCCTGTCTCGGGGTCGAGCCGGTCAACGCCGTGTCCTGTCCCGACATAGATGCGTCCCCACGCATCTTCTGTGATGCTACGGATGTTGTTGCTCGACAAACCGTCGGCGGTCGTGTAGCGGATGAAGCGCAAGCTCTCCGCCGAAGGATTGTCAACGCGGTTCAAGCCGCCGAGTTGGCTGGCTATCCAGAGTCGCCCGGCGTGATCCAGATAGAGGGAGATGATCCAACCCGGCGGCACCCCGTCCTCCGTCGTGAAGCGGCGGAAGCGTCCATCCCTGTAACGCAAAAGCCCTCCGTCCTCCGCCGTGCCGATCCAGAGATTCCCCTGGTCATCTTCGCGGAAGGCTGTGAAGTCCGTCTTGGGCGGGACGCCGGTCTCCTCCGTGAGTTCGTGAAAGATGCCGGTGCTTCGCTCCCATCTCACCAATCCCGTGACAACTGTGGTCGCAATCCAGATGTCGCCGCGCCTGTCTTCGTAAAGGCGAAAGATTTCTCTGGCGCGCAATTCGTCACGCGTGGGGTAAATTGCTTTCGGATTGATAGAGCCGAGTCTCTCGAAACTTTCAACTTGCGGATAACGGAAGAGTCCGTGGCCTCCGGTCGGAACCCACCACTCGCCCGTGTGATCCTGAATGATTGTTTGCCCCCAGCCCCAGCCGTGATATTTGACATGGGGCGGAAGCCGGGGAGAGACTGAAGTAAATCCCCGCCCGTCGAATCGGTTGATGCCTCGCCCACGTGCGCCGACGCTGGCGCTGACGACTATTAACTCTCCTTTCCGCCCCTCGAAGATTGAGTTGACGAATGGATTATCCAGACCGTCAGTCGCCCCGTAAGCTGTGAAGCCCTTGCGCGCGACCTTCATCAGGCTGCACCGCGACGCGACCCACAAGTTGCCGTCACGGTCTTCCGACAAACCCCAGATATCTTTGTCGCAAAAGCCATTTTGTGCAGAGTAAACTTGAAAGCTCGACTGGCCCGCACGAGGCCAAGGGATGAGTGAGCATAGCCCCGCCGCCGTCCCCACCAACAGCTTGCCGTCACGCGTTTCCTGGAGAGAGTGAATCCATCCAGAAGGCAGTCCATCCTGTGTCGTGTAAGCGTGCGCGACGATTGAGCTGCGGGGGTCGGGGTCGGGGACGAGACGGCACAAGCCTCCCTCGTTGAGTACGTTGGTTCCAACCCACACATTGCCCGCGCGGTCTTCGAGCAGCGACGCGATGCCATCGGCGAGCAATCCGTGTTCGGTTGTATATCGCTCCACGTGTCCGCCAGACAGAAGACGATACAGCCCGCTCTTGTCCGACGCGACCCACAGAGAGCCGCGACGGTCTTTCACAATGGCAGTCACAAGTCCCTCATACTTGCTCGCGGTCAACCTGCCGAGATCAACAAAATCGAATCGTACCTGACCACCCTTCTCCTCCATGCGGTAAAGCCCTCGATCTGTACCGCACCAGATGACGCCCGCTTCGTCTTCCCAGAGGACATTGAAAACTATCGCCTTCCTATCCTCGCCGTCCGGGTTGTAAAGAACAAACATCAGTTCATCGGAAGCGTGCGTTGCGGATTCCAGGGTGTGCGTTTGGGGCGAAGCGGAGAGCGGTTTGACAGGATATGCATTCCGCAACCGAATGCCGCGTGGATTGAAGCGACACAAGCCGCCGTTGGTGGCCAGCCAGTAAGTGCCGCCGCGCGTTTCGAGGAGGTCGTTGACGCGGCGGTCAGGTAACCCGTCGTCGGTCGTGTAAGTGATAAAGTCGTAGCCGTCGAAGCGCGTCAGGCCGTCGCCGGTAAAGACCCAAAGGAAACCGCGCGAATCCTGTTCAATGTGATCAACAGCATCACGCGGAAGTCCATCGGCAGTCGTGTAAACCCGAACGGGAACCTGTTCTGCCCTACCAACCTGCGACATAATCGCGAACAGAATGAGCAGACATAGGATTCGAGGACTCCACCCTCTTCCCAATTCTCTACGCATCATAAAAAATACGATGGTACTGACCGGCGGCCAGATACTTTTCGTCCATTATAATTTCTCATTTATGTATTTGATCGACAGGAGCTACTTCGGTGGTCATCGCAAAGGGCAACGCGGTCGCAGCGCAGCCGGAAAAGTCTCTGTCTTCGAGTTGCCCAAGCGCAAAAGGGATGTCCACACCAGCATTGTCGAGGATTTCTTATGCAAGACCTTGCATCAGATCACTAGGACGAAGGTCATGCCTGAGAGTATCGTCAACAGCACAGTTTCCGCTTCAATGACGGATTCGTGCTTGATTGCATCAAGCATTACCGCCTCAACCCACCAGGAGGCTTTTGCTCTGAGCAGGAAAAACCACATCAACGGCATTGAGAACCTCTGGAGGTATACCAAGACCAGTCCCAGGATTACTACGACGTGAGCCGCCGTCACTTCAAATTTTAGCAATTTCTATAACAGAAAAAAAAGGCGACCTTCACAGTCGCCCTGGTTTATTAGAATTGAAAATGAGCCGGACTGGGCTCGAACCAGTGACCCGCTGATTAAGAGTCAGCTGCTCTACCAACTGAGCTACCGGCCCGTGTAGCGGTGGAAATTATACGTGGCTTATGTAAAGTGTCAAGCGCAGGTGAAAAAAAGTATATCGCGATAATCAAAAAGATTGCAGCAGTGCCGCGCGCATTGCTTCAGCCGAAGGCCAGCGGTGGGCGGGGTCTTTGGCAAGGGCGCGCTCGATTACTTGCGCGACTGAGTCCGGTATTTCAGGGACGCGATGGCGGATGGGGATGATTGGTTTCTCGAAAATGGATTTGACGGTTTCGGCGACGTTGGCGCGTGGTGAAAGGTCCAGGGCGATTGCGCCGGTGAGCAG
>JACCVS010000797.1 GCA_013698055.1 Acidobacteriota bacterium | reverse complement strand
AGATCATGTTCGAGTCATCGCCGCCAATCGCGTCGCTATAGTTCATTAACAAGTGCGTGTGACTGTCAATCAATCCCGGCAAGACCATCGCGCTGCCGAGATCAATCACTTCTGCGCCCGCCGGGATTGAGAGCTTTGAGCCTGTGGCGGTGATGCGCCCGTTCTCAATCAGGATGACGGCATCGGCGATGACATTACCGCTTTTGACATCGAGCATTCGAGCAGCGCGAACAGCCAATGTCTTCGGCGCTTGAGCGTTTGCCGTTGTTTGAGCTGAAGCAATTGAGTCAACAAGCAGAATCAACAGCAGGAGCAGTGAGTAGCTAATGATGTTTGTATTCTTCATTGTCAGGATGACTCTCTTTAATCTTTGACGAGTTTTCCGGCTTTCAATCTTTCACAACCCTGAGCTTCAATTCTTCCAACTGCGCCGGATCAATTTCGCCCGGAGCTTCGATCATCAGGTCGGCGGCGGAAGCGGTCTTCGGGAAGGCCATCAAATCGCGGATATTTTCAATCCCGGTCAGAGCCATCAGCAGGCGTTCGATACCAGAAGCGATGCCGCCGTGCGGCGGTGTGCCGTATTCGAGCGCATCTAGAAAGAAGCCGAAACGCTCTCGTGCTTTTTCCGGCGTCAATCCCAAAACCTTGAAAATTAGCGCCTGAATGTCGCTCTGGTGAATACGAATCGAGCCTCCCGCGGCCTCAACCCCGTTGACCACCGTGTCGTAAGCCTTCGCGCGAAGCTGTCCGAGCAATTCTGTTTCCCCGCCTTCGACGGCGCGTCTCAGGAGCGGCAAGTCTTCGTCAAGCGGCGAAGTGAACGGGTGATGCATCGCGTAGTACCGCCCGTCCGTCTCGTTGAACTCAAACATCGGAAACTCCGTCACCCACAGCGGCGCATAGACGCCTTCAGGGATTAACTTCATACGGCGCGCGATTTCAACGCGCAATGCACCTAGGCTTGCCCTAACCGTTTTCTGCTTGTCCGAAACGATGAGTACAAGATCACCTTTCTTCGCGCCTGCCCTCTGCGCCATCTGCTCGACTGTCTCTGCACCAAGAGCCTTCAAAAGCGACGATCCTGTTTCATCAGCAAGCTTGACCCAAGCCAGTCCTCGCGCGCCGTAGCGTTTGACGAACTCAACAAACTCGTCTATCACCTTACGCGATTGCGATGCGCCACCTTCAACGATGAGACACTTAACCTCGCCGCCACTATTCCACGTCTCCCGAAATAGCGGAAAGTCCGCAATGCCATCTGCGAAGGCTACGTCTTGCAGTTCCATCCTGAACCGCAAGTCAGGTTTATCCGAGCCGTAGCGCTTCATCGCTTCCTCATAAGACAAGCGCTGAAACGGCGTGGGCAAATCAACGCCAACCAACTTGAAGACGCGCGCGAACAATCCTTCGACAAGTTTATAAACCTGCTCGGTCGTGGCAAAGCTCATCTCCACGTCCAACTGCGTGAACTCGGGCTGGCGGTCGGCTCGCAAATCCTCGTCGCGGAAGCAGCGCGCGATCTGGTAATACTTGTCTAATCCGGCGATCATGCAAAGCTGCTTGAAAAGCTGCGGCGACTGCGGCAGCGCGAAGAACTTGCCTGGCTGAATGCGCGACGGCACGACGTAATCACGCGCGCCTTCGGGCGTGGATTTAATTAGAATCGGCGTCTCGATTTCCGTGAACGTCTTCTCGTTCATGTAACTGCGAATCTCTGAAACGACCCGGTGTCGCAAGCGCAAATTAGCTTGAAGCTGCGGGCGGCGGAGATCGAGATAACGGTACTTCAAGCGCAGGTCTTCGCTCGCAAGCTGATCTGAAGCGGTCGGCTCAATCTGAAACGGCGTGGTGCGCGCATCGTTCAAGATCAGAATTTCGCGTGCGCTCATTTCCACATCGCCGGTCGGGATTTTCGGGTTACGCTGATTCTCCGCGCGCAGCACGACTTCGCCCGTCACGCTGATGACATACTCGCCGCGCACATCCTTTGCTTTGGCGTGGGCGTCGCGTGCGGTCTCTTCATTAAAAACGACCTGCGTGATGCCGTCGCGGTCGCGCAAGTCAACGAACGTCA
>JACCVS010000776.1 GCA_013698055.1 Acidobacteriota bacterium | reverse complement strand
AACGGCATCCCGGTCTGTTATGTGGAAAGCCTGACGCTGTTCGAGCGCATGGAGATTGGCTTCAACCTTTATTACACTTTCCGCGAAGGCGAATCGGCATGGCTCTATGCGCGCGTGCTGAAAATTCTCCGGCAGATGCTCAATGTGACAGTCTTCTCCATTGACCCGTACCAACTCGGCCACGAAAACGAAGAGGGCATCGAATCGGGTGCGTTCTGGTTTTATCGCAAGCTCGGCTTTCGCCCGACGCTTGCCGGGCAAGCAAAGATTCTTGAGGGTGAAGAACGAAAGCTGGCCGCACGCCCCACGTATCGCACATCTCCCGGTGTCTTGCGCTCACTCAGCCTTGGGCACATGCTGCTGGAGATTCCGCACGCGCCCGAAAGACGCTGGGATAGTTTTCGGATACGCAATGTCGGCCTCGCCGTTCAACGACGGATGGCGAGCCGTTTTGATGGTGATGCTGCGAAGATGCGCCGCGCTTGCGTCGAACAAATCGCACGCGCGCTCAATGTTCAGGTGGAAAATTGGAAGCAGGCGGAGCAACAGGCGTTTGAAGATTACGCGCTCGTGCTGGTCTTAATCCCCGATCTGGCGCGCTGGACGGAAGATGAGAAAAGCGAAGTCGCGCGCATCATTCGCGCTAAAGCGGGCGCGGACGAGTCGCGCTACGTGCGATTGCTTCAGCGTCATTCAAGGCTGCGAGATGAGATCATCAGGATAGGCTCAGAAAAGCAAGGATGAGGGATGATGGATGAGGGATGAAAAGCAGAATTCAGGAGTCAGAATTCAGAAGCCAGAATGAAGAGGCGGAAAACATTTCTGTTTTTATTCTGACTCCTAACTCCTGTGTTCTGACTCCTACCTATCATCCCTCATCCCTCATCTCTCATTCCTATTGTTTATATGCCCGACATGCTGGTCAATTTGCTGAAGCTCGCGCCGCTTGAATTGATTCTCGATGAGTTGAGACAAGCGGGCGTCGTCGTGCGACGCGCGCAGCCGCACGAGATAACAATCGTGCGTGATTTCGTGCTGGCGAACTTCGAGGCGGGCTGGGCTGACGAGATTTCCGTGGGCTACTCAAACAAGCCCGTCTCTGTCTTCATCGCGATTCGAGACAAGATGGTTGTCGGCTTCGCGGCTTACGAATGCACGCGCCGGAGTTTTTTCGGCCCGACGGGAGTCGCTGCAAGTGAGCGCGGGCGCGGGGTTGGGTATGCGCTTCTCATAGCCTCTCTCTGGGGCTTGCGCGAGATGGGCTACGCTTACGGCATCATCGGCGGCGCAGGCCCAACGGAATTCTACGAGCGCGCAGTCGGCGCAACCATCATTCCCGGCAGCGTGCCCGGCATCTACGCCGACTCGATCAAGAGCAGGGATGAAGGCGAAGGGATGAGGGATGAGGGATGAGGGATGAAAGTATATCGTTCGAGTTGAGCAATACGGCCTTTCATTCTTCGCTTTTTAGAAATCCCAGCACGCACTGCGCGAGTTGTTCGGGCGAGTTATGGTTGACGGCATGAGCCGCGCCTTTGATGACGACGAGTTGGCTTGAGGGCACCAGCCGATTCACTTCTTCAGCCCAGCGCTCCGGCACGACCGGATCATACTGCCCGCGCACGACGAGGACAGGGTGGCGCACGCCGGGCAATCTCTCCTCAATCTTATCCTGAATCGCATAGCCAAACGTTTGCGCCGTCCGTCCCAGCCCGGCTTGCAGATAATCAAGCAGCGCGATGAAGGCCAGCGACAATCGTTCACGCGGAACGTCGAGCAGGAGCCGCAGGAATGAGCGGAAAACCGTTCGGGCTTCACTATCAACGGTTGGCGCAGTCAGCACGAGTCGTTCGACAAGCTCGGGGCGACGCAGTGCGAGGTCAACGACGATCTGACAGCCGATGGAGTTGGCGAGCAGGACAGCACGGTCAATGACAAGCAGTTCCATCCAGCGAGCAAGCGCGTCGGACAACTCCGTGATGTTAAGCGGGCGGGCTGGTTTACCGCTTCTGCCAAAGCCTGGAAGGTCGGGAGCGTAAATTGTTCGATGAGCGGCGAGCTTCCTCGCGGTCGGAATCATGTAGCGGCTGGAGACGCCGAGTCCGTGAATGAGAATGATGGGAGGAAGATTGTTGTTTGAGGGATTGACCGAAGCTCTGTAATGAATGAGCTGGTCGCCGACATCTACCCAGCGGCTCTCTATAGTTTCGTTTTTCCTGCCCACGCTCGTTTTGGTTTCTTTACCTTTTTTCACTCGCCGCCAATTGATTCCATCAACGACGTTTCGATGCGAACCGTAATCTCGCGGGCACGCTCAAGCAAATCGCCGGCGCGTGCGCGATGCTCGGAAGCGAACTCTTCATCTTCGATGTCAATTATGTTGACGAGTACGTTGTAGCGCGCAGCCGTCACGGCGGCGAGGATAAGCTGCGCGCCTGTGGCTGCGTCTGAAAGCGCGTTCGGGTTGCCGATCTCCGAAAGCGTTTCGAGCAGTTCCAGAACCTGTACGGCGATGCCTGCGACTTCCAGCGGAATGATCGCCGCGCCCTTCAAAGCCTCTTCGACTTTATTGATGCGCTCTCTTTTTTCATCTTCCGTCCTCTGCGGCAGGCGGCGAGCTTCCATCACCCGCGCAAAGCTCGCCGCATCTTCCGTCGCTGCCCGCGCCAGCCGCGCGCGCA
>JACCVS010000766.1 GCA_013698055.1 Acidobacteriota bacterium | reverse complement strand
CGGTCAACACGCTCAGATATGAGGAGTTCGAGAAGTTATCCCCAATTTTCTACCGTCTTCTTGTTATAATATAGAATCTCCATGTATACCAACTACCTATTGTAAAATCTTTCTCTCCATAAGTAGGAATCACACCTGGAACAGAAGCATAGTAGTTTTTAACACCTGGAGTGAGGTAAATCGTCTTAGTGTCATTCGGAGCGATTGAGTAACGAGTATCACCAACTTTTAGGTATAAAGTTTTATCTGTCTGATTGGTCACATTTGCGTGTGGGTTCTCTGTACTGCCCGTACGTCTTTCCTCAAAGCTCGGGCCGACTTTCCTATTAGTCGTATACTTGACTAATATCAGATCACCCTTAATCCAGCCTTCGGCGCTGGTATCAACATCAATCACGTTGTACCAATTATCTGTAGGATTCCTATCGAGAAGTACTAATAAATCCCCTAAGGCTAATTTTTTAAGAACAGTATCGTTAGTGCTCGGCCCCTCTCTGAGATTAGCTGTATTCACATTAACTACTACTATATCTACGCCATAATCTTTTTCAGGTAGTTTGACTTTGGGGGAAGTTACATTACTCGAAATTCGGGTTTCAGACCTTACGCTAGGCATAGGAGGTTTCGTATTGCTTGTTCTACATACAGCTTTTAATACTTCCTCCCCTACTGTATCGGGAATTGGAGAGTCCCATTCAGGTGAAGGAATAGCATGATCATATGTAATCGAATCATTGACGTCATAGCTAACAATACGAAGCGGCCTGCTCCTTCTCTGGTAGCAATCGTACTCTTCAAAAGTCATGTCATATTTTGTTCCTTCTTTCGCAAAAAGTTGCTTCCCTTCAGCTGTGCCCATTCTTGTATAACGTTTTGACCATATTGTTATTGTTCCTTGGGACGTTCTTCTCATTGTGTCGCGTTTAATGTAAAAGTTAATACTGTTCGAGTTCGTCACAAAAACCCAACCTTCTCCAGCTTCATTTGATTGAGCATTTACCAATGGGAAAGAAATTGTAATGACTACCAAAGCAACAATTATTATATAAGGCGTTTTCATAGATGCTCCTTGTCAGAAAACAGGTGGGTTTGAGGCGACCGCGGCGCGGATTCTATCACCACATCCTCAAATCCGCCAATAAATCCTCATTTCGGCCATAAGAATATTATTGACAGTATTAATCAGCCGTGTGAACCTCGAAGCCGCTTTCGCTATGTCTCCACCTGCCTTTCTCATCTGGAGTTCGCCAGCAGATAGATACCACCGATGACGAGCAGAATGGTCAAGATGAAAAGGGTAATCTTCCAAACGCTGTAAGGACGGTCGCCCTGAACCTCGCCCGTCCTTCCGTTGACCACGACCTGAAAGACTTTTTGATTCAACCTGTATGCTCCGGCATAGACGGGCAGCAACAAGTGTTTGAAGGTGATGGCGGAATAGTGCGTCTTGATGTCAGAAATCATCTGCTCGTCGCCGCCGATGTCGCGACGCACATCGCTTTCAATGACATTCGCAGCGATAGCCTTAGCTTGCTCAAATCCTTCTCCAAGTTCCACCTGATAGCGCTGCGCTTTGAAACCGGAAAGATAAGCAGGCTCGTATGCTTTGATTTCCGGCAAGTCCCAGGGTTCAAGCGCGTGGAGACGGTCTACAGGCAAAGACTTCGTGCCGGGAATGAGAAGATCGTCAAACCAGCGTGAGACATTGCCGGAAACGGGATACCACTGTGTGTGTCGCACCTGCCTTGTCTTGGTCTGCGTGTTCCCCTGCGCGTCCGTCTCCGTGTAGCTCTCCGTCACATAATAATATTGCCCGCGCTGCCCGCTGTAATAGCTCGTGGTGTTGGCGTCATAAGTCCAAAACGGAAGGTAGATGCCGTCTATCGCTTCCGGCGTAGCAAACTTCTTCAAGGCGTCCGGCGCAAACCAGCGTGAGGAAATCCACTGTTTGACGTTACTGGTTGCCTGCTGCTGAGGAATGCGAAACGGCAGGACGCCTTCGGGAGCAACCATCGGGTCGGCAGACTTTGGCTGGGCTACGATCTTCGCACCGCAAAAGTCGCATTCTCTGGCCACCTCCGGCGGAACGAAAGTGACGGTCGCGCCGCAACTGGAACATTGAACTTCGAGCGCGTCAGCGGCCAGTACCTGCAATTGATCTGCGCGCGGTTGCAGGTATTGCTCAAAGGAACGCTCCTGAACTTGCTCTGCGCTCTGTGGAATCTCTTCCTGGTGCCCGCAGTAAGGGCAGGACAACCGCCCGTCCTTCGGCTCAAAGACCAGAATTGCGCCGCAGGACGCGCACGGATAACGATGTACTTTTTCCTGATTTGTTTGTTGTGGGGATATCTGCATGATCGTGTAATCGTAGCCCTTAATGGGTCAGGTCAAACTAAAATTTCAAGACGGCGGCGAGGATAGGCCAAAGAACTCAAATTTGCAATCTCACTCCAGCGTTTACTTACTGAGTGAATGAAATCAAATGTATTATGGATTGTGCCCGAGAGAACCCAAATAGCTTGGCGAGGCACCACTTAGCGCTGGCGTTTAGAAGAGTCTGACAAAACTGGTTACAAGCGAGAATTTTGTATGGGCAAGGCCTGTCCCTGTCCGCTATGTCTATTGAAATACAGGCATGGAGTGATACTCTGCCCATACAATTGAAGCCACACGCACTCTTGCCCACGCGTGCAACAGGACGCGCCATGTGATTGGATGAAGAAGTAGTGTCGCTATATAAACAACTCCTCAGTATTACCTGCTGGTACGAACGTTTAGCTCTGTGCCCTTGCTCAATTCGAGGTCGTCACGTCCCTGAGCATAGACTGAGCCTGCGCCCGCGCCAGCCCCAATTACTGCCCCGATGGCTGCGCCTTTGCCGCCGCCCGCAATTGCGCCGATGATTGCACCGACGGCTGCGCCTATCCCTGCGCGCTGTGCCGTGCGATTTGTCCGGTTATCACTATCCTCTACAGTCGTCGTCCCTTCGCTATCCACACGCACGTCTTCGCCATCTGCCACGCGCACGCTCTCGATGAATCCGGCGAACGTGGTCGTGCGTCCATCCCGCAAACGTATCTGCGAAAAATCGAGCGTCATCTCCGAGCGCCCGGAAAACGGCCCGGCGCGCTCCAACCTTGAAACGTATCCTTCAATAATCGCTCCCTCATACTGCTCAGGCGAGCGCACGGTCATCGTGAAACGGTCGCCTTTATTGGACTGAGCGGTGCCGAGGTCGTTGTTGAGTACCGCCGCAAACTGCGTCCCATCCGGAATAGTGAAAGCATAAACCTCATTGTTCCTCTCAGAGGTGGGTGGCGATGCTGGCTGTGGCTGCGGGTCGCGCCGCTCGATAACCGGAGGCTGTGGCTGTGGCCTATTTCTTACGCTGATCTGGGGCGTTGTTCGCCGGGCATTTCCAGCAGCGGCAGTCCTCTCTGACTCCGGCTCACCGTAAACGCTCCAACGAGCGACGGGGGAAATCTTGTCATAAACGCTTTGCACAATGACCGGCTTTCCGATCTCCTCAGAGAAGATGCGGCGCGTCACGCGCAGGCGGCGACCCTGTTCAATCGGAGAAAAGGTGACGCTGAATTCGTTGTCACGACTTCCACCGGAACTGACAATTAAATCCTCGCCTTGAAGAACCGCGCGCGTGCGAACTGTGTGACCATCTCGAGCGGGTTCTGTGCGCTCGCGACCATCTGCCTCGAAAGTAATGCGCGGGGCGCGGGTCGAGGCTATGCTGACCACACTCCCGCGCCGCTCGACGGCTATCTTGGCAGGCGACGTGAGACGATTGGTCAACTCCTCAACGACATTCTGATTGACGGCAAACGCATAGGCGCTGAACGCGCGCTCGGCGGCAGTTTGCGGATCATCGCTATTCGCAACATTAAGACGATAGACACCCGTCAGGCGAGACTCGCCCATGTTCGCGTTTTGCCTGACCGTAGGCGGCGCGTTACGACGCTGTTGCCCCTGTGCTGTCAGACCGATATTTGCAAGCGCGAAAACAAGCACCGCGATAATAATTCTTCTTGATCTATTCATCTTCTCTTCCCCCGGCACTGCGATTTAGCTACCCCGATTCATACTCACAGGTGCAGCCTGGACAAAAGAATTGCTACACCGAGCGTCATATTCTGTCATGGGGGAGTTAACTTTTCGACTATAAGGGGGAGAGGTAATTTTTTGGGTACGACCAAGATTAAAGCGAGCCGGAAATTTATGCAAGCCTAAAGCGCTCACGCCTTATGTCGCAGCAGATTCAGCGCGTCCGCTCGTGTCATAACATTACTGCAAACCGTTATTCTCGGAGATATGCTACGCATTAACCTTGCCAACCTTCAGTAGCGATGATGGACAATATGGCTCGACCGCACAATCAGCGCACAAAGGTGTCCGCGCCTTGCAGACCTTGCGCCCGTGGGCGATCAGAAGATGAGAGAAAACTATCCAATCTTTGCGCGGCACAAGCTCCATTAAATCGCGCTCTATTTT
>JACCVS010000752.1 GCA_013698055.1 Acidobacteriota bacterium | reverse complement strand
AGCTCGCTGGCCTCAGCCGTGAAGCCTTCGGGCGCAACCAGCCACAGGCGCACGCGACTGAATCCGCACACGCGCGCCACCTGCATCAGGCGGTCGCACCAGACTTCTGTGATTCCGCGCCCGGCTTCGAGCTTGGATTCGATTTCCGCCGTCAGCCAGACGACTTCGCTTGAATCGGAATACTGGCCTGCGTCAAAACCGAGCGCCACGGCGCATCGCTCTTCATCGCAAACCTGCTGGATCGGCGGATAGAACGCCGCGCAGCTTGCGGCATGAACGACCTGCGGCAGCCGTACCAGATCGGTCTCAGCATCAAGGGCAGCAGTTAGTTCATCTGTCTCCAGTCCCTTATGCGTGCGACTGAAGCGGTCATAGTGGAAGAGACTGGCGGGCAGACGCTGGCAGTTGAAACGTTCGAGCAGCTCGCGCAAGTTCATCGCGGCCACGCGGCGATAATGACGCGCCATCGTCTGCGGCGCGCGTTTCAATGTCTCGCTTAAGGTTTCAGCAACAACTAAGGCGCGCGGCTCGGCTGCGACTTCCAGGCGATAGCGAGCGCGCAGGTAATCCGACCAGACGAGCGAATCGCTTCCGGCCTCTATGAAGTTTGCGTTCAGGCTCGCCAGTTCATGCACGTGTAGCTGCTGAACGATTGATTGAAATTGCGCTGCTTCAAGATTAAGGCGCTTGCGCCAGACTTCAATCGGCGCTCTGCCGTTTTCGTTCTGCGCTGATTCATAAAGAACGCGAACCAGAGCGCGACGTATGGTTGCGGAAGGCGCAATTTCTTCGAGGATGGAAGCGTAGTGCCGGTTGATGCGCCCGCCCATCAATTCATCAACGTAAAGCTGCTGGCAGTTACGGAAACTGGTCAACTGGATATTTTTTTCTCGTGCCGCGCGCATTAGTGATGTGATGAAAAGCGGGTTGCCGCTCGTCTGCTGAACGATGAGATCGCGCGTCTGGTCATTGATCGTCACCTCATACCGGCGCGCTAGAGGCTCGACCATCGCGCGCGCATCTTCATCACTCAAACGCTCAAGGCGCAGCGCGCCCGCAAAGTCATTTCCGTTTCGCGCGTTATGCACGACATCGAGCAAGTGACGGCGCAACCCGGCAAGAACGTAAGGCCCGCCCGATTGCATCAATGCGTGCGCGATCTCAGTTTCAAGCGGCAGTTCCACCCCGTTTAATTGCCCCGCCAGCTCAAGCCCGTCGAGCAGCACAAAGGTGCGCGCTCCGCTTGCGGCTGCACGTTGCGGAGCAGACAGGCAAAGGCGAACAACAGCCTGTGCATCTTCCGCAGCACGCACATGCTCAGTTGCCGTGACGAGTTTTTCCACCCATTCATAGTCGCCCGGCGACACCATCTCCATCAGATCGTTAATTGAGAGCGCGGCATTGCTGAGAGATGAATCGCGGCGACGATAGGCGATTGTGTGTTGAAGGAATGTCTGAAGAAAATGGCGGGCTGCGCCAACAGCAGATTTATCGTTGCGCGTCAGCGCGAAATAGACGGGGATAGCATCATTGTGCTGTCGGAAAAGCTCGTCATAAGCCTGGCGCAAAAACTCCGAGAGGCCAATTGACGGAGCAGCAAGCAGCAACAGGCCACGCTCCTGCTCCCTCGGCGATGACAGGCGCAAGACCTGTTCGAGCGCGTCGCTTCGGCCAACGAAGTCGCCACGCTCGATGCGGCCTAAGATTGGCCGCCCGTGCCCGTGCTTATCCGGCTTCTTCGGCGGCATTGCTTTCCTCTTCGGCGGCAGGCGGCTCAAGAGTTTCCACGCGATTCTTGCCACGGCTCTTGGCAAGATAAAGGGCGCGGTCGGCTGCCTCGATGATTGTTTGGGGCGTTTCAAGACCCGGCGAAAAGGCAGAGACTCCGATGCTGACGGTCATGCTTCCGAGCGGCTGCGATTTTCCATGTGGAAAGCGAACGCGTGTGATGCGCCGCCTGATGCGCTCGGCAATAGTGATGGCTTCGGCAAGCGAGGTTTGCGGCAACAGAATACAAAACTCTTCTCCACCGTAGCGGGAGGCGACATCCGCTCCGCGCAGCGCAGATTTCAAACACTGCGCCGCCATCTCAAGGGCGAGGTCGCCCGCCGGATGGCCATTATGGTCGTTGTAGAGCTTGAAGTCGTCAATATCAATCATCATGAAGCTCATCGGGTATTCCTGCCGCTTCGAGCGTTTCAACTCTTCGGCCAGACGCTCGATGAGATAGCGGCGATTGAGCAGCCCCGTGAGCGGGTCTGTAATTGACATTAACTGAAACTGGTTGGCCTTCTCCTGCCAGTCGGCGCGGTCAAGTGCCATCGCCATCTGCGGGGCGATAGATTCGATCAGACTCAGGTCAATGTCGTCGTAAGAACCTCCGCCCGCTTTATCCGTGACATTGAGGACGCCGACTTTTCGTCCGCCGACCGTGATCGGATAGCTGATGAAAGATTTGGTTTTATAACTGCGCTCTGCCGGAGCGGGCGTGTGTCCTGCGGACTCAACGTCATGCACGACGCGCGGGCGGCCTTCAAAAAGGACTGCGCCGGCAACACCCTCGCCCATTCGCACGCGTACTTCACGGGTAACTTCCGCGCGAGGGCCGACTGCCGCTTTGACGGCCAATTCGTTTGAGGCTTCGTCGAAAAGCAGCAGGGAGCCGCGCTCGGCGTGGAGCAGATCAACAGACATGTGCAGGATGGCATCGTAAGTATCGCCACCACCGGTTGTGTTAAGGCGTTCGCCGAAGCTCTGCATGTGCTCGGTAAAACGTGCGCGCTGTGCTAGTTCATTGCGCAGCCGCAAAACTTCTAACGGCAGAGCAATCTCGCGGCAGTATCCTGAGATCGCGCGTCGCTTCTCATCCGTCAACTCGGAGTCTGCGATAAGCAGCGCGGCTTTAACTTCATCTCCGACGATGAGCGGAAAAAGCTCTGCCGTCTTCTCGGGTGCGCCCGTTCCCTGCTTGCGAATGGCTCCCGCTGGCTTAAACCCTTCTGCAGTTTCACGCAGGATAAGCGACGTGGCGGCTTTGGCCGTGGCGAACAATCGAGCATCCTTCAAGCCGATTTCGACGTGAATCTTGATGTCTTTGAAGCGTCCTTTGGAGCAGGCGGGCGCGAAGGCGCTTCGTTCGCGTAAGAGCAGCGCGAGCGAGTTGAGCTTGTGCTTTACGGCAATGACTTCAAGGGCAGAATTACAGGCTTCTTTGAAATCACTCTCGGCCTGAAAATAACGATTATTTAAGAGTGCGCTGCGGGCATCGGCCTTCTGCATGAAGGATTGCTCCTCCAGGCTTGAGTCTCTCGCGGCGCTCCCGGCCACAATGTTCGCGGGCGCATCCACCGGCTTGGTATCCCGCGCTGATTCCCGTTGTGAAATAGGAGAAGCAGTCTCACTCTTGCCAGTGTGTTTCCCTGCGCTCAGTCCCCTGCTTGTTTCTTCAATGCGATGGGCGAGGTCGTCCAAATCCTGACGCGCGGCGAAGATGACATTTTGGAAAATCTCCTCTGAGAGCAAATCTTGAAGATCGCCTGTGCGAAACCGCTCGGCGAGCGCACGATAATCGGCGCTCGTGAGAAAGGCGCGTCCGCCGATAACGGCCAGTTGGCGCTTCGCGTCCAGCTCGACCGGCATGGTGATGCAGTGCAGACCGGCGTGGCAGCGATAATGCACCGCGCCCTTCGCCTTGAGAGCTTGTTCATGAGCCACGCCGCAGAAGGGATCGCACAAACGGACATGATCGGGCGAAGATTGAAACGCACGACAGATGGAGTTGTTGTTCGAGACGAGGAGTGCTGGGGGCTGATGACCTTCGACCAGCAGAAGAGACAGGCCCGAAGCCGCCGCCAGAGACTCCTGTGCGTCAGCCCAGCCGTCGGGCTTCTGATGATTCTGGGTCTGGGCTTTGTCGCGCATGGGCGCAACAGTTTCATCCATTGTCTGTAAGGTCACAAATGTTTACGTCCGAAGTGATGTTTGGAGGGCTGAGATTCGCGCGCGTGAATTCGGGGGCGCATTCGGCGCACGGCTCTCAATCGGGACTAAGTGAGACAGCGGCAAGTGGTGTTACCGCCATTCCACTAAAAGTATAAGTGACCGGATGCCCCTGAGACAAGCTAAATCTTTAAGAAAATCGCCCAAAAAGCGCACAGTCACCAACGCGAGAATCAGCTCTCCCCCAAGTAAACGTCTAATAAAAGCCTTATTT
>JACCVS010000749.1 GCA_013698055.1 Acidobacteriota bacterium | reverse complement strand
ATGACATCATCTCCAGCGCCCAATTCGCACCGCTACGTCTCCAAAAAGGCGAGCCGCTTCACAGAATCCGTCATTCGCGAGATGACGCGCGAAGCCCTGAAACACGGAGCCGTCAACCTCTCGCAAGGTTTTCCAGACTTCCCCGCTCCCGAAGACATCAAGACGCGCGCCATGCAGGCAATTGCCGATGATGTGAACCAGTACGCAATTACATGGGGCGCAAGGGATTTCCGCGAAGCGATTGCCCGCAAAACCGAGTGGTATCTGGGGCTGAAAGTTGATCCCGAAACGGAATTGACGGTGACGTGCGGCTCGACCGAAGGCATGATCGCGACGATGATGGCGACCGTTGATCCCGGAGACGAGGTGATCGTCTTTGAGCCTTTTTATGAAAACTACGGCCCGGACGCGATTCTTTCGGACGCTCGCCCACGCTACGTTGCGCTTCGCGCGCCCGATTGGAGTTTTGACAGAGACGAGTTGCGCGCGGCTTTCTCTGATAAGACTAAAGCCATCATCATCTGCAATCCGAACAACCCGACCGGCAAAGTCTTCACGCGCGACGAGCTTGAATTCATCGCTTCGCTCTGCCGTGAACATGACGTGCTCTGCTTCACAGACGAAATCTACGAGCACATTCTTTACCCGCGCGAGGGCGCACAGGTTGAACACATCTCGATGGTGCAGCTTGAAGGAATGCGCGAACGAACCGTGATCGTTAATTCGATGTCGAAGACCTATTCGGTGACGGGCTGGCGCGTCGGCTACTGCATCGCGCCGCCCGAGATTACCAACGCCATTCGCAAGGTTCACGACTTTCTGACGGTCGGAGCAGCCGCGCCTTTGCAGGCTGCGGGCGCATATGCGCTCTCTCTTCCGCCGGAGTATTACGCTAAGTTACAAGCCGAATATGAAGCGCGGCGCGATTTGCTTTTGCCCGTGCTTGAAGAAGCGGGCTTTCGCACATACCGGCCTGATGGAGCTTACTACATTATGACCGACATCAGCGGCTTCGGCTTCAAGTCCGACGTGGAGTTCACGCGCCACCTGATACGCGAGATTGGCGTGGCCTGCGTCCCCGGCTCATCCTTCTACAGCCGCCCGGAACTCGGCGCGCAACAGGTGCGCTTCTGCTTTTGCAAGCGTGACGAAACGCTGCTCGCGGCGGCGGAGCGTCTCGGCAAACTGCGTTAACTCAATTGCAAAGGCGCGAAGATGCAAAAGGTGAAAGTTCCTTTCCCTGTCTTCGCGCCTTTGCTGTTTTCTTATGCTGATTCGCCTATTCGCCGCGCGTGCTCTTTTCTTCGTCGAGCAGCCTGGTCGTGTTCTCGGTGACGCTCGGAGGATGCATCAGCTCTGCGGTGTTCATGCGTCTGGACGTAAACTCTGAAACTGGAATGCTCTGTGCCGGAGGCAGGGCTGAAATACGCGCTCCCGCGTTGAGTGCTGCGGGTGAAACGGGAAGAACATCAGTGAGGGAGTCGCCCCTTGAGCCCGGTGTTGCTGACTCAAAGAGAAGCGCGTAGAGAATTCGCATCAAACCACCGGCGAAAAAGATGACGGCGGAAATCGCGACGAGTATTTCAAGCATGGTTGTCTGTTCTTGATGGGCATTTAATATCCCCAGAACCGGCACAATCACCGTCCCAAGCAACATCATCACAACACCTTGCCTGACGCCCCGGCGACGTGGCGAGAGCGCCTGCTCTCGCAATTCTTCGCCCCCCACGGATTGGAGCACGCCGCCGCCTGCGAGCAGTTCCACTACGCCACCGAGCGGGAAGCCGCAACGCGAGCAGAACCGCATCTCGCTTGAAGCTTGTTGTTGGCCGCATTGCGGGCAATACATTTTAGAGAGACCTTCTTTGAAGAGATGAAATCGCTAAAGCCACAAACACGTGTTGGCGTAAGTGTGGCATAATCATAGCCGAGATGGAAGATTCTGAATCGGCATAAGAGAAAAACGGGCGTATCCACTGTCATGGATACGCCCGCAAAGGACTTTAAGTTCATGTGGGATGCCAAACGCCAGGCCATCTGGCTCACGACTGCCCTCGCCCTCGTTTCATTCGTCGCTTACCGCGAGGCTCACGATGAAGCGGGCGTATTCGACGCGGGGTACTTCGCACTGCTGGAAGTCATCTTCCTGCTCGTCGTCGTCATCATGTTCTATATTTATTCAAGGAAGAAGCCATGATAAATGGCAGGAAATAAGCGACAATCGAAGAGGCATTCCCTCTAACAGTTGCTCGCCAGCAATCAATCTCCCGTAGTAATAACCTTACCTTCACGAAGAGTGAAGAAAACGCTTACTGCGCCGCCACTACCCTTTGTCTGAAGCTGAAAATTAAACAGGCCACCTTCAAAAAGCGGGGCAGGCGCGCCGCTTTTTGGAATCCATTGGACAAAGCCCTCCGGGACTTTGCCGTAAATAATGCCGCCCGACTCTGCAAGACGCTGAACGTCCATTTCAGATTTCGGCATAATCATCCAATACTCTTCTCGATAATCGGCTGCGCCTTCTGGAGCCTTACGCTTCTTGTCAGGGCCGCTCACGATTATAGAATCCAAAGTGCCCCGCCCTGACACCATAAATCTCGGAGGATAGCCGCCTTCAATAGTAGCTCTCGGATGGGAATCAGTCTGAGGCTGGCAGGCTAGATAAACAACAGCAATGGATAATAAGAATACAGTGGCGAGAATGTTCGTGAGGTTCATGGCCTTAACAGTTTCAGCTTCCACAAACGAATCGCTCCAACCCGTCAATTCGGCGGCTGAAGCGTCTTAGAGCGAACGTTGATGCCGGAGTCCGCGAGGATGAGCAGGCGGCGCGCGTCGCCGTAAGAAACATTGGCCGGAGCGTAGGAGAGCAGGTAGCGGTTCTTACGCAGTTCATCGCAAATTGCTTTGGCAGCTTCGCGCAAATCTTTGATTGAGAAGACGCGGCCACCCGTGCCCTCGGCGAGCTTTTCAATCACCTGAACGGGTTTCGGCTGGTCTCGCCTGAGAGCGCCGCCCGTTCGATCAGGCGCTTGCACGGCGTAAACAGTGATGTCCTGCGATTGCAGCTCGGCGAGTATCTTATCGAACTTCGTCTTGCTGCCGCGATCAAGCCCGTCGCCGATGACGACGACGATGCGCTTCTGGTTCGAGGCTTTGAACGGAAGCAAAGCTTCCTGTGCTACCGCACTCAAGGCATCGAAAAGATGCGGGTCGCCTTTCTTGCGAAAGTTCGCGAGCGACTTTTCGATCTGCTTCGCATCATCTGTCCAGTCGGCGACGATCTCCGCCTGATCGTCATAACCAACGATCAGCAATTTATCGCCCTCGAAAATCTCGTAGGCGAATTCGCGCGCTGCTTCTTCCAGTTTTTCCACGTCGGCGCGAATCGTCAGCGAATTATCAACCAGCAGCACGATTCGCGCGGGCGACGGGTCGGGCGAGAAACTCTTGATGGTCTGTTCCATCCCGCCGTCGTAAAGCGAAATCTGTTTGCTCGTGATGGGGCCGCTTGAGTCATTCTCGCGCTTGGCGACGACGTTGAGCAGGACTCCGCTTTCATTTGCGGGGCGCGGACGCCGCCCGGCCTGTCCTGCCGCGATACCTAATGAAAGGGAGATGAAAAGAGAGGCGATCAGTGTTTTGGATAGAGCGCGCATGAACTTCACCCGGTAAAACTTAAACTTTTTTGTCGCCGCTTGATGAGGCAGACTTTGTTGTACTCGACTTTTTAGAGGAGGTTGTCTCTTTGGACGTTGCCTTGTCGCCTGTTGGAGCGGTGTCTGTCGCGGTCTTTTTCTCTTCTTTGGCGTCCGGTTTTTTAGCCGCTTCTTTTGATTCGTCTTTTGTCTCTGCTTTCTTCGCCGCGTAATCCGTCACGTACCAGCCAGAGCCTTTAAGTTGAAAACTCGTGGACGACCATTGCTTTTCCAAACGCCCGCCGCACTTGCGGCATTTGGTCAACGGCTTGTCAGCCATCTTTTGCATGGCTTCAATGTGCGCGTTACACTTGACGCATTGATACTCATAAATCGGCATGAGAAATCTTTAACTCCAGAAACTTTCTTCTACATTTTAGGTTGGCGAGAATTATACGAGTCGCTTCGGCGCGCCGCAACCGTGACAAACGTCGGATGCGCTATGGCTCTCGCTAAAAATCAGGCAAACATTTAGGCGTCGCGCCTTCGCTCTTCCATAATCGCCTCTAACTCGGCGACCGTCTCCAAATCTTTCGGGCGACCTGCCGCGCGTTTGACATAGATGAGGCGTTCCAGCCCGATGCAGTAGCAGTCAACGTTGTAAAGTTTGAGTAGGATGGAATGGGGCAGCAATTTGTCGTAGCCACCCCCCGCAACGATTTCACCAAGCAAGTCGAGCGCGCCGAGCGTGGTCTTTAGTGTGAAGTTCAGGCCGTTACGAAGAGTTCGCTCATCCCAACTGAAGGGCAAGCCCGCTGGCGCGCCTCGCAGATATGGCTTGTAAGGCGTGAGCGAGCGCACCAGACGCGAGAGATTGCCATCTGTGCGCCGGTAAACGATATCCAAATCTTCGGTCAAGCGGGCAGAGCCGTGGACGGTGGCAGCCGTACCACCGATGATGATGAATTCAACAGCGCTATTAACCAACAACGAAACTAATGCGCGGAAGTCCGTCATTTCGTCAATTCCTGTTCACGCCCGGCGCGCCGCAACTCTTCCGCGAACTCCTGCAACCTCATTAACTTCTCTAATCGCTCTTCGACCGACAATCGCAGATTTTCGCGGATCAGTGTACGATCCACATCCCGCTTATACGCTTCGATCACCGGGTCTGGCGCGAACTGCTCATCCTGTTGGCTCATAATCGTCTTCTCCGCCTGACAGTTACTATATTACTGTCATATGAATTGCTAACTCGCTAATGCCTGTGTATTTGACTGCTGGCTAATTATTCTTCTTCTCCGATTTCTCGTCCTTGAAAAGGATGTTGAAGACGAGGAACAATCCAGCCCCGGCGGCGATGAAGAAGAAAATGATGGCGATGCCGGGATAGCCGAAGATGGTAAACGATGTCTCAACCCTCATCAGCAGCGCAGCCCCGATAATCAGCGCGGCGAGCACCAATCCCATTGTGATGCGGTTGGCAATTTTCTGAAAGCCCTCCATCAGCTTCGTCTCGTCAATCGCGTCAACCTTGATCTTCATTTCGTTATTGGCGACGGTGTCGAGAAACTGGTTGATGCGACTCGGCAGCTTTTCGATCAAACCTTTGGTTTCAAGCAGCGTGTTGAAGAGGTTTCCGGGTGAGAGACTCTTCATCATGCGCTCGCGCATGATCTCGGTCGCGTTCTGGCGTATCGAAGCGTTCGGGTCGAAATCGGGATCGAGTACGTGGACAATCTGATCCAGATTGAGCAGCGTCTTCGCAATCATCGTGAACTCCGGCGGCAATCGAAATCCCGTTTCGCCGGAGATGCGCGTAATCTCAAGCACGACGCGCCCGGCATCTATCTGCTGAACGTTGCTGCCCTGATGCTGCGTGACGAGGTCTGCGACCTGTCGAGTGAACTTCTCCTGCTCGAAGTTCTCTTTCGGCTCGCCGAGTTTAATGGTCAATGTGGCCGCATCGTCGCCCTTCCCTTCGCTGATAGCTAAGAGTAGTTGCAGAATGTTCTCCTGAGATTGCGGCGTGATGCGCCCGACCATGCCCAGATCAATCAGGGCGACTTTGTTATCATGAGTCAGGAAGATATTTCCCGGATGCGGATCAGCATGGAAGATGCCGTCAACGAGGATTTGCTTGAGGTAAGCGCGAAAAAATTTTCGGCGAGTTGATAGCCGTCCAAATCCATCAAAGCCAGCGGGCTTAAAGCCGTGATCTTTTTGCCTTCGATGAAATCCATCGTCAGGATGCGCGTGGTGCTGTAGTCTTCCACCGGCATCGGCACGACGATCCGCTCAAACTCGCGGAAGTTTCGATTGAAGGTGATGAGATGACGCGCTTCCTGGCTGTAATCAAGCTCCCGCAGCAAACTCTTACGCAGCTCCGCCAGAATTTTACTGAATTCATAACGGCGGCCTGTCTCCGTATGATTATCCAGAAACTCCGCGATGCCTTGCAGGATTTCCAAATCTTTGAGGACAAGTTCGCGGATTCCGGGGCGTTGAACTTTGACCACCACTTCGCGCCCGTCGCGCATCTGGGCGCGATGCACCTGTCCGAGCGAAGCGGCTGCCACTGGTTGCGCCTCGAAGTTAGTGAAGGCTTTCGAGAGCCGCACGCCCAGTTCTTCGGTCACGATCTCTTCTACTTCCTTGAAGGAGAAAGGCTCAACGTCGTCTTGCAGGCGCGCGAGAGCTTCGAGGTAAGGGACGGGCAGAATGTCTGCGCGCGTGGAGAGAAGCTGCGCGAGCTTGATGAAGGTCGGCCCCATCTTTTCGAGGTCTTTGGATAACTCCCCCGCTTCCGGCGCAGAAACCTCTTCAGCGATGCTTTCATCAGAGAGCGCATCTTCCAGACCGGCCTGCTTGACCA
>JACCVS010000737.1 GCA_013698055.1 Acidobacteriota bacterium | reverse complement strand
TTCTCGCAGGGCAAGCTCCGGTGGTGGCCCGAGTCGAACAGTGCTCCGCTACATCCGCTCGCGGCGCAACAGCTCTCCGTGCTCCTCTATCATGGTCACCCCGAGCTCGCCCGCTTTGCCGAAGAGTGGCGCAAGCTCGCTTGAGTGCGTCGTCTCCTTCAAGCTGCACGCTTCTTGACTTGCTCCGTCACGCGCGTTCCACGGCAGCCACCGCGACGGGTCGCCTCGTACTTCTCGCGCGTGGCGCACAAGGCTCACCAGATAGTCCCAAGCGCTTGTTCCATTCAAGTGGCACGTCTCAATGAGACTAAACAGCAGATCGCCGATGGCCGCTCCGTGCTCAGTGCGGAAAAACAACGCATTCTTGCGATGCAGTACCACTATCTTCAACGCTCTTTCGACTACGTTGTTATCTAATGGCGCTCCGGCCACATCCAGCACTCTGGTCAAACCCTCCCAGTGCTTTGAGATGTAAGCGAAGGCGCGACCCAGGCTGCTGTTGGGCTCGACCCGTCGTTCCTCGATCTGCTTCGAGATCCAGGCGCGCAATGCCGCCAAGACCGGCCCACTATGTTGCTGATGATAGAGCAGGCGCGCACCATCGCTCATCTCTCGTGTCTCTGCATCATAGCGATAGACCGTCGCCAGATCATTGAGCACCCGCGCGCACTCCGCCGGAAACGCAGCTTCGATCTCTACGAACTGACGTCGGGCATGCGCCAGACATTTACAAATAATTGTCTCGAACTCGCGGCTCCAGTTCGAAGAGAGCGCATCACCCATTTGCTTCGGTGGAGGAAGATGCGACGCGCGATGTCGTAACAGTTCGTCGATATTCTCTCCGGCGTGGCGCCGACCGCTCTCATATAACACGATCTGACGACCATCTACGCGCGCCACGATCCCCGTCGTTTGCACTCCTCGCCGCTCGCCTTCCGCAAGATGCTTGTTCTCCTTGAGACACGAAAGGATCTTGACCCTCGTATCATCGGCATGTAGCAGTTCGGCTTGTGCCGCCATTTTGCGCAAGTGCAGAAAGACTGGCAACGCAGCATCTGCAACCACCTCACATCGGGCAAATTGGACCGATTC
Organism: Acidobacteriota bacterium; assembly: GCA_013698055.1. GTDB lineage: Bacteria > Acidobacteriota > Blastocatellia > Pyrinomonadales > Pyrinomonadaceae > QHXM01. The sequence continues at coordinate 1,201 of JACCVS010000737.1, read as the reverse complement.
CGGAAGAGGCACGCCGAAACCCTCTTGCACGCGAGCCAGTCGATGAAAGGGCAATCCGGCCTGGTATTTAGCCAGAGCAATGGCCACATCAGCAGTGGCATCGTACTTTTCAGGTGGCACACCACTGGGCAAAGCAGCGGTAAAGCGCGTCTGGCAGGCTGAGCAACGCAAGACCTCTTGTTCATAGCGTGTCGCGCCGACGAGCGGTTGTCCGGTGAGGCGAATCAGGATGGCCGGTGCATGCGTGTCATAGAGATGACCTGTGCATAACTGCTCAGGGCACGAATCACCAACGTTGAGAGTCGGGTCAGTACACTCCACCACCACAGCGCCGCTATAGGCCGCCGCAGCTAAGCGCCCGTGACCCTTGCGCTTGAGTTCGACTGTGGTGTCAGCCGATTCACTTGTACTTGATGAGGAAGAGCTAGTCCCAGACGCAGCATCCTGCTTCTTCTCTTCAGGCGTTGTAGCGGCTGGAGATCTGGTGTCCGAGCCTGGTCCGAAGAGCAGGCGCTTGAGGCGAGAGAGCGATGAGTTTTTCTGTTCGACAACATTGATGAGCTTGACGAGCAGACGCAGGAGCCGCGACATCAAGCGAGAGTCACTCTCACTGAGCGTGCCGGCTTCGAGACGAGCGATGAGCGCTTCAATCTCTGAGCGGTCGGTAGCAGCGGGATCATGAGGCTGAGACATAGGCGGGCGACATTCTACGCACAATCAGTGAACAGTGGAAGCCCTTATCATACTTGTTCAGTCAATCTCACGCCGCGCTGCTGCAAGGACACAATCGGCCTGGCGTCTACAGATCGAACGCGCCGATGGTCATCGCCTCACTCTTTCTGTGCCTTCATCCGAGTGGTCGCGCATCGAAGCCCTCTACTCCTTATTCCTGCGTGCCTAAGCGATGATCCAGCTCGTCCCGCAACTCAAAATATTACTCGCGGTTGAACCCGTTGATTTCAGGAAGGGCATTGATACTTTGGCGGCTGTCTGCAAACAGCGTCTCTCGCAAGACCCGATGTCAGGTGCGCTTTTTGTTTTCCGTAACAAGTCGGGCACGGCTCTCAAGATGTTGGTCTTCGACGGCACCGGCTATTGGCTCTGCCTGAAGCGATACTCGCAGGGAAAAGTATCCTGGTGGCCGGTCTCGCATGAGACTCCACTACACCCCTTGGCCGCACAGCAACTCTCCGTCCTGCTC
>JACCVS010000704.1 GCA_013698055.1 Acidobacteriota bacterium | reverse complement strand
GAAGAGGTAGTTGCACCCGAAGTAGCGGTCGTCCTGAGAGCCTTTGTCCGTAATCGTCAAGGAAGGAGTTTTGACGTGGCGTACAAACTTCGACGGAGAACTTTCTCCGCAATCATCAAGGCTGTTGGCCTGCTCTCTCTTTCCGTCTTCTTTTCTCTCGAATCGCAAGCCGCATCGTTTGCCTCAAATGTTCTCTGCCGCCCAGACCTCGCGAGCGGGCGACGCAACGAACTGGCAAACAAATTACGCACGATTACGGGCTGGCACGATTTGAGCTTTGATGAGCATGGAGCTTTGCGTCTGGGCAAAGCTGCGCCGTCGGGTGGCTCAGAAACTGCGCGAAACTTGCTCGCAGCGGCTGTTTCAGGCGAGAAGCTAATGGTGCTTGAGGATGCGAGCAACCGCGCGGACGTGGTTTTCTGTAGCGTCGTCGAAGGTCTATGGACAAAAGACGAGGATGAGAAACCGCCTGTCTTCGTCATCCTCATAGACTTCGCCGATTTCTCGCGCGTCACGGGCGACCGCGTTGCGCTCGCAGCCTTTAATGTCGGCTGGGGCGTGCTGCATGAGATAGACCACGTCGTCCGTGATTCCGTTGACCCGAAGCGCGCGGGCGAAGCGGGCGAGTGCGAGGATGTTATCAACAAAATGCGCCGCGAGTGCGGGTTGGCCGAGCGCGCCGATTACCATTTCTCATTCATTCCCGGCACGAGTGAAGGTATCCTAACGATGAAGTTAGTGCGCCTTGCCTTTGAGCAACAACAACCCCACACGAACAAAAAGAAGCGATACTGGCTAATCTGGGACGCCAATCTCGTGGGCGGTTTGAAAGAGAGAATCCTCACAGCCGGATTCAGGTAAGACGATTGGAGACTATCTATCCTGCCTTCTCTTAAAGTTGAAGGTTGAGTAAGAATTCATTAGCGAAAGAAGCCCGGTGGATACGTTCCGCCGGGCTTTCGCATTTATGAAGAGGCTCACCCTCTACGTGGAAATCCCTGAGAAAACCTTCGGATTAAGTTTACACACTTTTAAGGTGTCGTTCACGCAGGGTTAACTCTCTTTCATTACCCTCAGCCTTTGAATCACCACACTTTCGGACATGCATTTAACTCAACGAAAGCTCTGGCAGATACGAGGCGCGGCCCCCGTGTTGACTTTCCCAAGCCCACGCCCGCTTTGCCAATTCTTAACTTTCGCAAGGTCAAAATAGGGAATGACCGCGCTATTTCTTCAAAACAGAGGAATCAGAATATGAATCGCAATAAATCTGCGACCCTTGGGTTGCTGGTTCTTTTTCTAGGCGTGAGCTTGATGCTCCCGGCAAGCACTACGGCTCAATCCGGCCCCACGGGTACGCTGACCGGTGTTGTGCAAGACCCTCAGGGTGGCGCGCTGCCCGGAGTAGCTGTAACTGTGCGTAATGTGGATACCGGCCTCGTCCGCACCGCCACAACCGACGATCAGGGACAATGGACAGTCCCTGTGCTGCCTGTCGGAAGAAATTATGAGGTGAGCTATGAGCTTGCAGGCTTCAAGAAATCAGTCAGGCCGAGCGTCGAGGTGGAAGCCTCAGTGCCGCGCAGCCTAGACGACAAGCTCGAAATCGGCGACATCGGCGCGTCCGTAACAATCGAGGGTGGCGGGCAATCCTTGGTCTCACCTGAAACTTCGACGACCTTCCGTCAACTGTCAGCGGAAGAGATCGTGCAAGTCCCGACCTCGACGCGCAGCTTCACGCATCTGCTGTCGGCTGAGGCTGGCGTTAGCTCGGAATTGCCGCCCGTCTCGACCAACGGCAATGGCAACATCTCGCCATCAGTGAATGGAACACGCACGACCAGCACCAGTCTCTTCTTCAATGGCGTTGATGCGACCAACATCACCAATAACGAAGGCTCTTTGAACGATAACATCTCGCCCGCGCCGGAGACGCTTTCCGAAGTGAAACTTCAGACCAGCCTTTACGATGCATCAACGGGGCGCTCGGGCGGCGGCAATTTTCAGTTAATCACGAAGAGCGGAACCAACACTTTCAACGGCTCGGTTTATTACTTCCTGCAAAACGAAAGGTTCAATGCCAACGATTTCTTCTTTAATAAGGATGGAATCGAGAAGCCGCGCGCACGCCGCAACGAAGGGGGCTTCACTATCGGCGGTCCCATTGTGAAAGACAAGACCTTCTTCTTCGGCGGATACCAGCGCACGACGGCCACGACAGGATTCGTTCCGACGGCCAGCAGCCAGACGACGCTCCCGGTTGCTCTCGGCCTCATCTCAGGGCCACGAACGGCGGACAACATCGTCGCAGCCTTCAGTTCTTTGAATCCCTG
>JACCVS010000702.1 GCA_013698055.1 Acidobacteriota bacterium | reverse complement strand
CTGCATCTTACGATAGAAACGAGTCTGTTTCATCCGGCGGAAACCTGTAGGACTTCCTTTTCATCATCCCGCTTCTGCGCTTTTTCCACCTCGGGAGGCATACGCAATTTGCCTGAGGCAAACAGCGCCAACCACAGCAGTCCCGGCGCTGCCGACAGCAATCCAGAGATGATTGTCAGCGTGCGCGGGCTGATCGCTCGTAGCGACCAGGCGGCGAAGACCGTCGAGATGCTCATCACGAGGATTTCCGCCGCGCGGTCGGTCGTGATGACGCGCCCGCGCAAATTGTCGGGAACTAGCCTCATCAGCAACGTCTCCTGCACTGCGAACTCCATGCCGACGATGAAGCGTGACAGGAACATAAACAGTCCCACCAGCCAGAACGAAGGCATCAGCCCGGCCACAGCGAAGAGGATGCCATGCGCGAACAACATCCAGCCGATGAATCTGGCCGTCAACCCGTGCAACTCAACGTGCGTGCCGACGCGCCGGGCACAGAGCATCCCGACGAACACGCCAGCGCCCACAGTTGCATAGAGCGCCGCCACGCCCGCATCGCCTTCCATTCCGCCCTGCCCGGCGAAGACCACGCCGCCCAGACGGTCGTAAATCAAGTTGCACGCGCCGCCACCGGTTGCCCACAGCACGTTGACACCGATGATGGCCGCGACCATCGGATGTTGCGCGATGTACTTCCAGCCTTCCCCCAGGTCAGTCCAGAAGCGCGGACGTTTTTTTGCCTGATGAGCTTCCGTTTCGCGGAGCTTGTCAGTTTCGTCAACTTTCTCTTCCCTCATCTCTTTTTCAGGGATGAGCCAGATAGAGTAAGCGGAGACGAGGAACGAAACTGCGTTGATGATGAAAGCTACCTGATAGCCAAAGCGGGCCGATGCCCAGCCGCCCAGCGCCGCGCCAAACGACATCAACAAGAAGCGCGAGGAGTACATCAGGGAGTTTCCGGCCAGCAAGCCCTGTCCGCCCGCGATGTTCGGCATCGCCCCGTTCTTGGCAGCCTCAAAAAAGGCAGTCAAGAGCGACCCCGCCACAGAGCAGGCGTAAGCAATCCACAAATCCTCCGGCCCATCCACAAACAGGAAGCCGAGCGCAACGAAAGCCCGCGCCACGTCCGACACGATCATCACGGTGCGGCGCGACCAACGATCCGCGAACGCTCCCGCGAGCGGAGCAAACAGCGCGAATGGCGCTAAACGGGCGACAAGCATGATGGCCGTCGCTTCCGGCGCGGCCACAGAAACGGCGCGCACCAATCCCAGACCGGCGATGAAGTTGAACCAGTTGCCGAGTTCGGAAACAACCTGCCCGGATAATAACCGCCTGAACGAGCGATTGCCCCGCAACAATTGCATGTACGTTAATGTAGACATAATCTAACCCCGGAATTCAGGAGTCAGAATCCAGAATTCAGAATAATAAGGCAGCGACCCGCTTTTGTTTTAATCTGACTCCTGAATTCTGGATTCTGCTTTTCAATAAAAAGAGCCGCCGGATTCTCATCCAAGCGGCTCGCAGCCTTCTAAAAACTTTTCGGAAACGTTTCATCCACCTGTAAACTTCGGTGGCCGTTTTTCGATAAAGGCTGCGACGCCTTCACTGAAATCTTTTGTCTGACCTGACTCAATCTGCGCCCTGTGCTCAAGATCAAGCTGCCCGCTGTAATCGTTCGTAGCACTTTGCTCTAACAAGCTCTTGATTCGCGCAAGCGCTGCGGTCGGGGCGCTGGCGAGACGACTGGCGAGATTGAGAGCCTCTGCCATCAACTCTCCGTCGGCGACAACCGCGTTAATCATTCCCATCTCTGCCGCTCGTCTGGCATCAATCATGTCGCCCGTCATCAATAGCTCGGTCGCTCGCTTCCATCCGACGAGGCGCGGGAGAATGAATGTCCCGCCACAGTCAGGCGTCAATCCAATCCTGATGAATGCCTGATTGAATTGAGCGCTCTCGGCAGCAAGGACGAGATCGCAAGCGAGCGCGAAATTGCAGCCACCACCGGTCGCTATGCCATTGACGGCAGCGATCACGGGCAGAGGCGTTTCTCTAATCAGCCTGATGCAGTCATGTATCAGCGTGAGCGGTTCATCAAAGAAGGCTTGAAGTCGTCCCTCTTTCTCCGCCATCTCGCGCATCTCGCGCAGATCACCACCCGCGCAGAAAGCACGCCCTGCCCCGGTCAGGACAATCGCCCGCGCGCCGCGCTCGCGCGCTTCATTCATGGCGCTGCGAAACTCATGCCCCATCGCGACCGTCAACGCATTGAGCGCTGTCGGGCGATTGAGCGTGATGATGGCGATGGCCGCGTCACGCATTTCCAGTTGGATGGTTTCGTAACTCATCTGCAAACGAAAGTTTGACACCGAACAAGCCCACGGCTCGCCGGAAGTTTCAGCTTAACTCAAACTACAGCCTTAGTTTTTCGAGCAAGCGTGGCTGATTTCCTCTCGTTAAAATCATTGAAGAAAAGCCAGTCCGCCTGCTCAAGATGTCTTGCGACGTTATCCTGTACGGTAGAAACGCACGTTTTGTTCGCCCTCAAATTCTTCGACTTACTGGGCGCGGCTGGCGGCAAAGCATTCGCCGCACAGCACGGGTCTTCCGCTCGAAGGCTTGAAAGGCACGTTGTCGGTTTTGCCGCACTGGTCACAAGTGATTTCAAAACGCTGGCGTTCACCGCCACCGCCGCCTGCGCCCCTTCCACCGCTCCCGCCGAAATTAGCGCGGCGGCTATCACGGCAAGCCTTGCAACGTTTCGGCTGGCTCAGGTTTCTTTCCGTGTAATATTCCTGCTCACGTTCCGTGAATGGAAACGCCGTGTTGCACTCGGCGCAAGTGATCTCTACGTCTGGCATTGTTAGCTTCTCCCTGCGGAAAGCCGTGCGCGAGGTTTGAGGCTTTCTTCTTTGTCTAAGGGCCTGGCGCTCGTCCGTTTGAATCCGTTTTTGACCATGACCGCCATCGAGCGCGGACGATCAAATAGTTCTTGCTCTCAAAATGCCTCGAACACGATACCTCACATCCCGAGGCTTTTTGAGCAACACGGAGTTTACAGCACGGTTCTCTTGGTGTACAGAAATAATTGCAAGCCCAAAATAATCAGTTCTGTTATTTCGCCTGAAATTATTATATTGTCTCCGACTGGGGGCGCTGCCCCATTTATTTCATCTCGTCGCTTTTAACTTAAAGCCAGATCGCCATCTTTTTCGACGGAGGTCACACATGAAGCTTATCTGCACCTGCGGTCTTTTTCTTTTCATCCTGCTCTCTGGAAATCTCTTCTGCCTTGCGCAGGGCGGCGGTGAGAAGATAATCGTCATTAAGGCGGCACGCATGTTCGACGGAAAGAGCGAGCGGACGGTTTCGCCTGGAGTCGTGGTCGTGTCGGGCGGAAAGATTCAGGCAACGGGGGCGAGCGCTGCCATCCCCGCCGGGGCAGAGGTGATTGATCTCGGCGACGCCACGCTCCTTCCCGGCTTCATGGACGCGCACACGCACCTTTCGGGCGAGTCGAGTGACGACTGGAAGCAGGACGAACTCGATGGTCTCAAGAAGTCCGCCGCCGAGCAGGCGCTCGACGCCACAGTGCACGCGCGAAAGACCTTGATGATCGGCTTCACGACGGTGCGCGACGTGGGGTCTGGTGATTTCGTTGATGTAGGATTACGCAACGCCATCCGCAACGGCAAAGTCATGGGGCCGCGTATGCTCGTAGCCGTGCGCGGCATCGGCGCGACCGGCGGCCACTGCGACCCGACAGTCGGCTACCGCCCGGACGTATTCGACCGCGCGAGCGGTATCGAAGCGGCGGTCGCCAACGGCGCAGATGCCGTGCGCGCAGCCGTCCGCCGCAATCTCAAGGACGGAGCGGATATCATTAAAGTTTGCGCGACGGGCGGTGTACTCTCTTTGAACGACGACGTGCGCTCGCCGCAGTTGACGCAGGCAGAATTGGACGCGCTCGTGGATGAAGCGCACTCGCGCGGTCGCAAGACAGCAGCGCACGCTCACGGCGCAGAAGGCGCGAAGCGCGCTATCCGTGCTGGCATTGACTCCATCGAGCACGGCTCGTTTCTGGATGATGAAGCGCTCGACCTGATGAAGATGAAAGGAACTTTCCTCGTGGCGACGCTGATGGCTACCGAGGGCATACGCGAGCGTCTTGATAAGGGTGCTTACTTCCCTCCACTCGTGGAGGCCAAAGCGCGTCAGGCCATCGCCAGTATCCGCGTGATGTTCCGCAAGGCCGTAGCAAAGCGAGTTCGCATCGCTTTCGGCACAGACGCCGCTGTCTATCCGCACGGGCGCAACGCAGAGGAGTTTCGCCACATGGTCGAACTCGGGATGCGCCCAATTGATGCGCTCAAGGCAGCCACATCCGTCAACGCCGAACTTTTCGGTATCTCGGATCGCCTCGGCACGCTCGAACCCGGAAAACTCGCAGACATCATCGCCGTCCCCGGCGACCCCACGCAGGACATACGCCAAGTCGAGCGAGTCTTCTTCGTGATGAAAGAGGGTGTGATGCAGAAGAATGAAAGAAAGTAGATAACGCCGTGTACATATTTTCAGCCCCGCGAGGGGCGCATGAAAATAGCCCAGCCATCTATGGCTGGGAAACAGAGCGGTAAACATGATTGAGTCCCATAGGGACAACTGAATGGAAGCTCTCTTCAGTCGTCCCTACGGGACTCGGATTTTATTCTGTGTTTTTATTCCCGGCAATGAATTGCTTGGCTATTATCAATCGTCCCTGACGGGACTGCTTATAATTTAAACTTACATACCTCTATTCCTTCATTAATTCGCGAACGTGAGCACGCACAGTTCCGCCGAGCGTGTCTAGATTGTAGCCGCCTTCGAGGCAGGAGATGACGCGCCCGTTGCACGCACTTGCGGCCCATTGTTTGACCGTGCGTGTCATCAACATGAAGTCTTCGTCGGTCAACAATAATTGCCCCAGCGGGTCGGCCTTATGCGCGTCGAAGCCAGCCGAGATGAAAATGATGTCGGGCTTGAACTTTGCACTCATCTCTTCGAGCGCGGCATCTAACATACGCCTCTGCTCTGAAGCGACTGTGGCGGCGCGCACGGGAGCATTCAAAGTGTAACCACGCCCGCGCCCGATCCCTGTCTCGCCGCGCGCGCCACTTCCCGGATACCACGGGTACTGGTGCATCGAGAAGAAGAAGACGGAAGGGTCATCGTAAAAAATCCCCTGCGTCCCGTTGCCGTGATGCACGTCCCAATCAACGATGGCGACACGCTCGATCTCAGGGTAATGGGTCTGCGCGTAACGCGCGCCGATGGCGACGTTGTTGAAGAGACAAAAGCCCATCGCGCGTTCTGCCGTCGCGTGATGCCCGGGCGGGCGCAGGGGGAGAAAAGCGTTGCTCGCTTCATTCTTCATCACCGCATCCACAGCCCTGCATACGCCTCCTGCCGCATTGAGCGCCACATCCATCGAGCGCATCGAGACCACAGTGTCCGAATCAAGATAGCCCGTGCCCTCGCTCACCGCACGCTCAATTGTTTTGTAGTGCTGCGGGGTATGACACGCCTGCACCAGCCCGCGCGCCGCAGCACTTGATGGCAATTCCAAAACCTCTGGCCACAGCTTCTCGTCCCCGCGCAACGCCTCCATCACGACCGTGTAGCGCTCTGGTCTTTCGGGATGGCTCTCACCCGTCTCATGCTCTTTGTAAATCGGATGATGAACAATTGCCGTCGTCATGCTTTAGGATTATGCGAGGGCACAGGCGAACAGGTCAACAGCGGCACAGCAGAAGTCAGAATTCAGCAGTCAGAACTCACAATGAAGATGCCGAAAACAGCTTTTTATTTTAATTCTGACTTCTGAATTCTGTTTTCATTGCATACGCTCGCAAGTGAAGACGATGCGGTTGACTTTAGCGAGAGGATGATAAAAATGACAGAAAACAGCGGTTTTTCGCCGTTCAGCGTTTGTTTCGGTCTTTGGCGGTTCGCGGAATACAATTTGCTAAACGGTAAAGTGGAGAATTTCGCTAATTTCACACCTCGCGGAATAGATAACAAACGTTTTACAGCATTACAGGAGACGAATATATGTCCTACGATGAAGAACAACAAAAAAGAAGCCGCGTGGTAATCGAGACGCCGACAGCACGCCGCGAGGTGGTGCAAACCGTGACGGCTCGCACGCCTGACCGGCGCGGGGTTTCGACCGGAGTCGTAGCCGCGCTCGTGATCGGCGCAATCGCTCTGGTTACACTGCTCTTCCTTTTTATTTTGAACAGGGAGAAGACCGGCACGGAAGTTACCGCCAATGTGTCAACGACGGCGACGCCTCTTCCGCAGCAACCCGCGATTATTCAGCAGCCTGCGCCCCAGCAACAGACACCGATAATCATTCAACAACCGGCTCCGGCGACTTCGCAGCCTCCGATCATTATCGAGCAGCCCGCGCCTGCGACTACTGCGCCCGCGACCACGACGAGCAGGCCGAGCGGTACTGACGATGCGACGATTCAATCGGCGATTGATAAAAGGATGGCCGAGGATGCCACCCTTTCTACGGTCGGCGTCACCGTCACGGTGCGCGACGGCAAAGCTACTTTGATCGGCACCGTAGATAGTCAGGTTCTCAAGAATCAAGTTGAGAGAGTGGTCAAAGCCGTCAAAGGTGTGAGAGATGTGGATAGTCAAATCATCGTCTCCGGCGGCTGAAATAACTCGCACGTTTTCGGTTAAGAACATGCAATGCGCACCGCTCTTGCGAGCGGTGCGCGTTTTTTCCGTGGGCAGTTGTTACGTCAGGCAGTAGAATCTGAGGCGGATAGTTAACTGGCGTGAACCGTCTTGTCTTCTGTCTTCATCGCTCTCAATACCCTTCCGTGTGCTGGCGCAGCCATTCGTCCAACTCACTGTCGGTCGGCTCGCGCTTCAACTCTGCGCGCAGACGCTCGCGCAC
>JACCVS010000696.1 GCA_013698055.1 Acidobacteriota bacterium | reverse complement strand
CTCGATGAATTGACCGATCTGACTGCCAATCATGGCGAGCATCTCTATCATCTGTTCGTCGCGCTCACGGCACTCGCGGCTGAAGAATGACAACACGCCGAGAACGTCTGTCCCTAGCAGAATGGGTAAACCCAGCGCGGTATGCAGTCCCTCCCGTGCGGCAATCTCCCCTCGCCTAAACTTTGGATACGTTGCGAGGTCTTCGATCCAGACGGGTTCGATGCTTGCCCACACCTCACCGGCTAGCCCGACACCCTGCTCGAAGGTCATGACAAAGCAACTGGCAACGAACTCTGCGTACTCGTCTTCGACGGCGCGCCAGTTTGCGACGCAACGCAGCACGTTCGCATCGCGATCACGATCCCAGAACTCGCACGTCTGCCACTCCAGACCCACGCAGATCGCTTTAAGGATTTGCGGGATGGCTTCGTCAAGCGCAGACGATTCGGCGAGGATGCGCGTCACGTCGTGTTGTATCACTTGTCGATGTTCCGCGCGCTTGCGCTCGGTGATGTCGCGCGCTATTCCGGACATACCGATCGGATTACCGGCTTCATCATCAACGCGCCAGGCACGGATGTTGACAGGGAAGATCGTGCCGTCCTTCCTGATGTACTCTTTTTCATACTCGTCCGAATAACCTCGCGCCAATATCTGATTCTTTACAATGTCAGCTTCAAAGTCAGCCCATTTAACAGGCGTAAAGTCTTGATAGATTTTCATCTTAAGCTCCTCGAAGCTGTAACCCAACATCGTCAGGTAAGCAGGGTTAGCATCGAGAAATTCACCTTTGAGATTAAAGTAGCCGAAGCCGTCAAGATTAGAGTTGAATAAAGTGCGATACTTCTCCTCCGATTCACGCAGTGCTACCTCCATCTGCCTGCGCTCGGTGATGTCGCGCGTGAAGCTAACAAAACCGCGCAGGAGTCCTTCCTCATCGCGCAAGGCGGTAAGGAGGACATTAGCCCAGAACCGCGTCCCGTCCTTCCGCACGGCAAGTTGTTCTTCTTCATGCCGACCTTTTGCTGCCGCCTGAGCTAACGCGTTCGCGGGCTTTCCCCGCGCGACATCTTCGGGCGTAAAGCAGACGGAGTCATGCTGCCCGATGATCTCTTCCGCCCGGTAGCCTTTGAGGCGCGTGGCACCTTCATTCCAACTTGTGATGTACCCTTCAGCGTCGAGCAAATAGACGGCGTAATCCTTGATGCCCTCGAAAATCAGCCGGAGGCGTTCTTCGCTCTCGCGTAGTGCCTCCTCGGCGTGCTTGCGTTTGGTGATGTCTCTGACTGCTGAAAACAGGAATGCCTTATCTTCAAACTCCAAATAAGTGCTGGTAACTTCGACGGGGAAAATGGAGCCGTCCTTCCTCTTATGAATGGCCTCAAACGGCGGCACTCTCTCCTTCTTTGCCCGCTCAAAAAATTTCATGACCCTGTCATGAAGATAAACTGGATCGAGTTCCGGGATCGTTAACCGCAGCATCTCCTCCTGAGTGTAGCCTAGTTGTTCACATGCAACCCTGTTTGCGTACACAATCCTACCGTTATGGTCACACAGGAAGTGCGCATCGCTGGCGTTGTCACTAATAAACTTGAACTTGCGCGAATCCTCTTCGACTCGCTTGCGCTCGGCGATCTCATCTTTCAGTAGAATGTTGGCGGTTACCAGTTCATGCGTTCGCTCCTTAACCCTACTGTCTAATTCAGCATGAGCTTTTCGCAAAGTTTCTTCTGCCTGCCTGCGCTCCGTAAAATCGCGCCCGACTTTAACAAACCCGCGCAAGTTTTCGTCGTCATCTTTGAGCGCCATCGTCAGCCCGCTCACCCAGAAGCGCGAGCCATCCTTGCGTAGATGCCAGCGTTCGTCTTCCGCCCGACCTGCGGCGGCTGCCGTGCGAAGTTCCTGCTCCGGCGCTCCGCGCTCGCGGTCTTCGGGCGTGAAAAGGATGGCGGCATTCTGTCCGATAATCTCTTCCTCGGTGTAACCAAAGAAGCGTTCCGCGCC
>JACCVS010000694.1 GCA_013698055.1 Acidobacteriota bacterium | reverse complement strand
AGTGGCCGCCCGTTTCTTTATTGCCGATGGGATTGCTCGTCCACCTCAGTTTGCCTCGATTGCCGGGGTGATCGTTTCGACTACCTTCAGTGACGCGAATTGAGCTTTCGTCCACATGGTTAGCCTGGAGCGACACAATTTGAGGTTGTGGGCGGCCTCTCCAAAAGCTCCGCGCGATTGCCTGAGCGCCACTGCGAACTCTTGTTCGGCCATCTCCAAACGCCCCGCCAGCGCCAGCGCCACGCCGAGGTTGTTGTGACTCGCCGGAAATGCCTGACCGGAACGCGCAATGGCTTCTCTGAAAAGAGCGTCCGCGCCCTCGTAATCATCTTCGCGCAAGGCGAGCAGCCCGAGACGGTAGTGCGCCACTGCGAGTTGAGATTCCGTATAACTACCGCTCGACGTGATAACCGCCTCACGGTAAGCCTCTTTCGCTTCCGGCCACCGCCTCGAATCTTCGAGCGCGACGCCGAGCGCGTAAAGCGCCTTTGGGTAACGCTCCCTGCTCGCTCCAACCGCGCTCCGGTACATCTTGATGGCTTCTTCGGTACGGTGGAGTTCGTAGTAACAGACTCCAATGTTGTAAAGAGATTGAGCATACACCTCGCCAGCCTTTTCGGGGACGCGCCGGTATTCACGAATAGCCGCCTCATACTCGGCTCGCGCGTACATTTCGTTGCCTTGCCGGATGCGTTCGCGCGCCTCCGGATGACTTTCCTGTCCTGTCGCTGTGATACCCGACAAAGACAGGAGCAAGACCGTCAACAATAATCTTTTCGCCCTCATCACTGATTACCCTTTCGCCTCTTTTAGAATCAAAGACTAAGGTGAGTTTAAGCGCAGCGTGCGCTTGTGGTCTTTCCTGTTATTGCCGGGCGTTGACTAATCTTGCTATCCGTTCGGCAGGTCGGAGACGATGCGTCGAGTGGATGGCTGAATCATGAGACGATAGGATTGCGGCGTCGTTCCCGTCAACTTGCGGAAGAGCCTTGTGAAGTGACTCTGGTGACTGAAACCCGACCGGAGTCCGACTTCAGAGAGGGGCATTTCACCTTCGGCCAGCAAGGCCTTGGCGTGTTCGACGCGGAACTTTATCAGGTGCTGATGAGGCGTCGTTCCCGTCGCCCGCTTGAACTCGCGCGCGAAATGAAATGTGCTCATCCCGGCCTCGCCCGCCAGGTCATCGAGGCTGACGTCGCGCTCGTAGTTGTCGGCGACAAAGGCCAGCACACGCCGGAGTTTCTGCCCCGAGAGACCGCCGATGAAGCGTCGCATGTCGCCTCCCGAAGCCGTGTAATGTCTCAGGAGATGAACGGCGAGGACGTTTGCCAGAGACTCCGCGTAGAGTCGCCCGCCCAGCGCATTCGATTCCAGCTCGGCCAGCAATGCCTGCCCGATACCGACGACCAGAGGGTCATAGTCGGAAGATTTTTCTATCACTTCTACCCCGCCCCCCATCGCAACGAGCGCGTCTTCGGCGGCGGCGCGCACGACTAGAGACGGGTCGAGATAGACCGCGAGATACTCTGCCTCGCCTTCAAGCGTGGCCGCGAAAGGCTGTCCGGAAGGAATCACACACACGTTGCCGCTCGTCAACGGGCGCGCGTTGAAACCGCTCGACGTGCGAATTTCACCTTTGCAATCTTTGGTGAGAGTGACGAGGACGAGATGTTGCCTATGGCTGTGCTCGGGCAAATCGCCCGCGCGGAAACGATAATGAGCGAGACTAATTCCGTTCCAGGCCACTTGCCTCTGGAAGATAAGAGAAGTCGAATGATGTGGTGGTTGCGGCGTATTCATGTTTGTGCTTTGCCTCGCTTCACCGCGCGCGACCCGCGACCACGTCGCCACTTCTCGCCGGGCTGCGGCAACAATAACGATCCGCTCGCAGTCGAAAGGCGGCGCAGGCGCTCCAAGATCGCTTCGCGCGCGCGCGAGAACGATTGTCTGTCTCCATGAAGTTGAAAAGCCCAGTTGGCTCCCATCTCAAGGGCGTTGAGTTCAAAGGCGAGCTGGGCAGGATCGGCGTCCCGGATTAGCTGACCAGCCTCTCTCGCTTCGGAGATTGAACCCTGAAGCGTGGCAAGCCACTCTTTCATGATTCCGGCGACACGATCACGGACAGGGCCGGGGCGACCGTCAAACTCTGCGGCGGCGGCAGCGAAAAAACAGCCCCCGCGAAAAACTTCATCTCTTACGTATGCGAGCCACACGTCGCACAGCTTCCAGAGGCGTGGGAGTCCCTTCTCGGCCTCAAATGATGGACGGATGACCTCACGGATGAAGATGTCGCGCGCCGCCTCGACGGTCGCGAGTTGCAACTCCTCCTTCGAGCCAAAGTGGGCGAACAATCCGCTCTTGCTCATCGAAAGTTCGGAGGCGAGCCGCCCGATGGTCAGTCCCTCAAGACCCTCCGCCGAGGCAACATTAACGGCAACTTCAAGGATAGCCTGACGGGTACGGTCGCCGCGCGCCTTACGTACTTTAACGGCGTTCTCCGACCCCGCGCTGACTTGTTTAGCTACTGTATTCATCATAACTCGCAAGCAATATAGCACGAACGTTCGTTTTAGAATATGTTTTTTACGGACTGGCTTTTCCAGCCACAGCAATCACCACGACGCCAGAGATAAAGGCCACGGCTCGCGTGAAGCCTGTGTACTTAGCAATCGCTTCACGGAGCGGCGCGCACCCTTGCGGCTCCGTGTAGGTATCGGCGTTTCTGGACAGCATTCGTTCCCGGCTGCTCGCTACGGCGGCAGTCTGTTTTTTTTGTTAGAACATGTGATGGCTTTGATAATGAATATCAGCGGAACTGACCATATCGTCATTCGAGTTCAAGAGCTTGAAATGGTGATAAAGTATGAATCTCGGCTTTGTGCAATGGCGAACCCGTCTTGCGGAGAGAACTTCAGGCAGGTCACCATTAAGATACAGGGGAAGTTCATAGGCGAGCAGTGTTATGGCGGAAGGAAGGTGCCGCTTCGAACACAGCACCTTCTTTCCGCCAAACCTAAGCAGAGATGACAAAAGCCGTTCTCTGATGTTGATTGCGGGTTTACGACCCTGAGACGGCCTG
>JACCVS010000128.1 GCA_013698055.1 Acidobacteriota bacterium | reverse complement strand
GCCGCAAATCGAGAGCGGATAGACTTACTGCTGTTTGATGTTGTGATGCCACGAATGGGCGGCTCTGAAGCCTTTGAGCAGATTCACGAGATGGGCGGCGGCGATGTGCCGTTGATCTTTATGTCCGGCTACAGTTCTGAGACAGTGCAGAGCCGTTTCGTCAAGCAGCACAAGTTGATCAACGACTTAGGGGCTGTGGTTATCCAGAAGCCGTACAGTCTTGAAGGGCTGGGACGCAAGGTGCGCGAGATACTGGATCAGGCACAGCAGAAATAAAGCTCTAGCGTGCGGCGTCACGTCGGCGCTTCAACTCTTCAAGCTCTGGCTCGACGATGCTCGCGTAACAGTCCGGGCAAATGCTATGGCTGAATTGCGCTTCCGAATGTTCGCTAACGTATTCTTCCACCTTCTGCCAGGAGTTTTGATCGTCACGTATTTTCTTGCAATGAGCACATATAGGAAGGATACCCTGTAGCTGTTTGACCTGTGAGAGAGCCTCCTGTAGTTCTTTGACATGATTGGCTAGGCTTCTTTGTAGCTCGACCATAAGCGCGCCAACTTGGACGCGCGCGCGCAATTCTTCGCGATTGAAAGGCTTGGTAACAAAGTCATTGGCACCCGCCGCAAGACCTTCTACGAGATCGCTTTTTTCCCCCTTGGCCGTCAGCAGAATAATGTGAATGGATTTTGTTGCGGGCGTTTCGCGCGCCATTCGACAAATCTGGAGGCCGTCAAGGGCAGGCATCATCCAATCGAGAATAGCGAGTTGCGGTGCATCCTCTTGTTGCAGTGCTTCCCATGCCTGTGCGCCATCGCATGTCGCCACCACGTCATAGCCCCACTGGATCAGAGTGAGTTCCAGCAGGCGATGAGACACCGGATCGTCTTCGGCAATTAAAATTCTCATGGGCTGAATTTCCATAATCTTCCTCACGAAAATTTCTTTGGATTGATGATGGAGAAAGAAATCTCAACAGTAAAGGGATTACGCAGTTGAGTTGAGCGTGTAGAGCGGATGAGCGAGATAAACGCGCACCGCCTCACGAATGATCGAAGTCTTCGCTTCAAACCAACTGATGCCTGTGTGATAACAATGAATCTCCAAACGCAAGAACGCCCGCAGCGCCATTCCAATGTGATTGCGTTGCGCACGAGCCGAGCGCACCGTCGAGCGTTCCACTGCGCAGAACTGCTTGATCCCGCGATGATAGTTCTCAATCGTCCACGAGTAGCCAGCCCACTTGACTCGCGCCAGTTGCGTCATCTCCAAGTCATTGGTCGCCAAGTATTCAATATGATGCTCCCCGAAATTGAGACCAGCCGCTAAGGTGGTAAACTCGCTGCTCAACCGGGAGATATAGATGAGCAAGCAGCGAAAAACATATAGCGTAGATTTCAAAGCGAAGGTCGCCATCGCAGCCATCAAGGGACAGCAGACCGTTAATGAAATCGCCTCGACCTATGGCGTCCATCCTAATCAGGTGATGACCTGGAAGAAGCAAGCCTTGGCAGTTCTGCCTGACACTTTCTCCATCAGGCGCGAGCGTGACGCGCACTTCGATGAAGAACTCAAGTCCCAGCTTTACCAGCAGATCGGTCAACTCAAAGTCGAGTTAGATTGGCTCAAAAAAAAGCTGGACTCTCCACTTGAGTTCAAGCGGTTGCTGGTGGAACCGAACCATCAGCGAATCAGTCTCAGGCGGCAGTGTGAGCTTCTGGGCCTGCACCGGTCAGGACTCTACTATGAGCCGCAAGCAGAGAGCGCCTGGAACTTAGAGTTGATGCGGCTCTTGGACGAGCAGTACACGCGCACTCCTTTTTACGGGGTGCGGCGGATGACGGCCTGGTTGCCAGCCCAGGGCTGGCAGGTCAATGAGAAGCGTGTGCGCCGACTCCTGCGAAAGATGGGGTTATTAGCGATCTATCAGCGTCCCCATTTGAGCCAGTCGGCACAGGGAGCGCAAGTTTACCCGTACCTGTTGCGAGGGGTTGAGATTGAGCGGATCAATCAAGTGTGATCAACCGACATCACCTACATTCGCCTGCACACGGGCTTCGTCTATCTGGTCGCGATTATGGATTGGTACAGCCGTTATGTCTTGGCATGGGAAGTCTCGAACACGTTAGAGAGTAGTTTTTGTGTCG
>JACCVS010000640.1 GCA_013698055.1 Acidobacteriota bacterium | reverse complement strand
TCAACTTTGGCAGCGCCGCCTACACGGTTAATGAAGATGGACTACATGCCACAGTCACTGTCATACGCACGGGCGATCTGTCAGGGACTGTGAGAGTTGATTACGCAACACAGGATCAGGCAGGCTTGACTCCCTGCTCAGTGACAAACAGCATCGCTTCGCAGCGATGCGACTATGCGATGTCAGTCGGAACTCTTCGCTTTGCTGTCGGAGAAAACACCAAGACCATCTTTATCCCGCTAATTGATGACGCCTTCGTCGAGGGGTCGGAAGTTTTCACTCTCACCCTGACGGATGCGACGGGTTCGAGTCTCGGAACTTTCGCGACAACGACTATTGCGATTACGGACAACGATGCGACCAATGCTGTGCCCAATCCGATAGATGATGCCACCTTCTTTGTCAGGCAACATTACATTGATTTCTTGGGCAGAGAGCCGGAGCCTACTGGCTTGACGGGCTGGCTCAACGTCTATAACGGTTGCCCTGCTTCCGGCAAAGACTCGAATGGCAACTATTGCGACCGCGTTGAGATCAGCAGTGCTTTCTTCCGCAGTGAAGAGTTCCAGAATCGAGCTTACTTCGTTTACCGCTTCTACTCGGCGGTGGGCAAGATTCCGCTCTATGAAGGTTTCATGCCTGACTTTGCCAAAGTCAGCGGATTCCTTTCGGCATCGGAGTTGGAAGCCAACAAGGTGGCATTTGTTAGTGAGTTCATGGCGAGAGCTGATTACCAGAACCTGTATGGCTCGATTGGCGGCAATGATGCTTATGTGACGGCACTGTTGAATACGCTGGGGCTGCCTAATCATCCGCGCAAAACGGAGTGGGTGACGGCGCTCAACAATGGGACATCGAGAGCGATAGTCTTCAGGCAGGTGACGGAGAGTGGGGAAGTGCAGACCAAGTACTTTAATGAGGCATTCGTCATCATGCAGTACTTCGGCTATTTGAGACGCTCTGCCGATATCTCTTACCTGGATTGGATTACTGAGATGAATAAGCCGGGCGGTGACTACCGAGTGATGATTAACGGCTTCCTCAACTCGGCTGAATACCGCCAGAGATTCGGACAGTAGGTTCAGATCGGTTATCTCTAATAGAAGGAGGGGCTGGGGAGTGTCAATGGTCGCCAGCCTCTTCTCTTTGAGACATTATTGGCAAGGGAGAAACTCACCTTAATGTTTGCTTCGTTTGCGCGAAAATCGGGTCGTACTGCGTCTAATCAGACGCAGATTATACAGTGAGAGCACACCGTCTCTCTTTCAGTTTGCCGCCTGAGAAAGAGTCATCTGTGACATTGTGCGCTCTAAAATAATTTTCGCAATACTTCCGACTAGATTGCGTTGACTTGTCTTGAAGTTAAGAGCCATCGCACTAATCTAGCCCTGTTCGAAGCTGCCTTTGGTTAAGTGAAGACGCGATATAATCAACTGTTTTAGATCATTGATTGTCCGGCAGGTATTAATTAGTTCTGCGTTGACCAGCATTTCCATTTTCTCGCCTTCTTTCTCAAAAATAATCGGCAATATTATATCGGCCATGCCGTAACGAATTTTAAGTTCATCAGCATGTAAAAACTCCAATGGCCTGTCGAGGCTGTCTAAAAAAAGCTTCCATTCTTTGCGCATGCCTAACGTCGAATGGGTTATCGCGCAAAGATTACACGGGTATGTTTGCGGGGAAAAGACTTTATGCGCCACATCGGTCAAAGCATTAAACACGCCGCTATCGGCGTTATAGACGAAGATGAGGGTGGATTTAGGGTGGCGCTCACTTTGTTCCATGTTGAGACGTTTGATCTTGCATGTCGGTGAGCAGCTAATTTATAAGCGCCGTCGAGCATGTGCCATCACGGAGAGCATTGACATAGCTGGTAAAGCATAAAGATCGTTCCGATTGGTGTCTCTATTCGCGCAACTTCTCTCCTTCGCTCTTCTTCGGGGTCAACGTCAAATCTTCATTGAGACCCAACTCTTCTTGTTTCGCGGGCGATGAGCCTTCGGGCGGGTATCCGAGACCTGTTTTAATTTCTCTCCACTTCGCTTTCAAGTCTTCTTTGAGATGACCGGGAGCCTCATAGCCGTAGGCTCTGTATTTGCCCGGCTCCACCTTGCCCTTGCGCGTGACGAAAGCGGCGAAACCATCAGCCCACTCGTCGAAGTCCCGGAAGACGTCGGTCTTTGTCGCCATGTCCTCGGCCTGATTGTCACTGTACTTCTGGTCCTTGCCGAACTCCACATAACGCCACAGGTGGTCGGGCACTTCGACACCGCCATAACGACACTGCCAGACGAGCGGCGCGTAAGAGTCACGGTCGTTCTCGAAAGGCTCTTTCTCAGGGTCGAAATACTCTTTGTGCCGGAGAATCTTCGGACGCCCTTCTCGGTCTAACTCGTCGCCCCCGCCATCGCCGTAGCAGAAGAAAGCGGCAGTGCGGCCTTCGAGATGATTGACGCTCAAATCTTCCCACTCCGGCGAGTGTTCGAGCTTCTTAGCGAGTTCCGCATCCTTGTGCTCAATCAAATTCTCATCCGGGTTGCCACCATTCATGCACACGAGCCGGTCGAACATCAGCTTCAGGTTGCTCGTCGGCGCATACCAGTTTATCGGTCCAACGATTGCCCATGCATCGGCCAGGTCGAGCCGTGAGTACATGTCCAAATCCCACATCAGATCGGGTTCCGATGAATGATTCTTCTCATAACAATTACAAGGCCAAACGCAGAGCGCCATCGAAGTCGAGACACAGGCATTGCAGCTCTGGATACGCGCTCGCGCGTAGACATTGCCGAGGTCTTCATAGTCTATCTCCCACTCTTGCGGGAGGCGCTCGGCCATCCGCAGCATCAGCGTGCGCGCTTTGGAGTCAACGCCGGGACAGTTGTATTGCCTGCGGTCGGAGCCGGAGATTACCAGCACGCGAAAGGGTCGTTCAGATGTCGGCAGCTTGCCATTTGCATCGTTGGGCTTCATCTTCTCTACTCCGTTCGGAAAGAAATCTTTTCAATGTTCGACGGCGACTGCGCCCCCACAACTGGAGCCTGCGCCCGCCGTGCAGCCGAAGCAGTGCCCGCCCGTGATGATGCGTCGTCCGGTGAATTTCGCCGGGTCGAAATCGTTGATTGTTTGCGGCAACTGGCTGGAGACGCCGAGTTCGAGCATCTGGTTGAAGTCGCAATCGTAAAGCCGCCCCGTCCAATCCACGCTGACGAGGTGACGACACATTAAGCCTTGAACGGTCATCGGGTTGAAGGCTTCGACGAGCTTGCGCATATATCGTTTCTCATTACCCGAACGACGTAGGTAATCGAGGAATCGCTTGATGGGCATATTTGTGATGGTGTAAAGGTGATTGAATGATAGACCGTAGCGCGACAGTAATTCGTGTCTGAAATCTTTTTCAATCGCCTCCTGCGCAGGCGGCAAGAAAGCACCCGTCGGGTTGTAAACGAGATTAAGGACGAGTCCGCTTGCTTCAATTCCGTAACCGACAGCGTTCAAGCGCCGCATCGCCTCGACGGACTTCCCGAAAACGCCGTGACCGCGCTGCGCGTCCGTCTGCTGCTCCAGAAAGTAAGGTAGTGAGGAGACGACCTCGACCTGAGATGCGCGAAAGAATTCCGGCAGATCATCCTGTCCCGGCTCGAACATCACCGTTAGATTGTGTCGCACTATGACGTGCGCGCCGAGGGAGCGTGCTTCGGTGACGAGGTAACGAAACGAGGGGTTAAGCTCCGGAGCGCCACCCGTAATGTCTAACGTAGGGACACGCCATTTTCGCAAAGCGGCGATCACGGCCTCAGCAGTTTCGCGCGTCATGATCTCCGTGCGGATAGGACTTGCATCTACGTGACAATGCTTACAGGCTTGATTGCAGAGCTTACCAACATTTACCTGAAGTGTCTCGACCTTGCTTGCGCGTAATTCCATGCCATGAGCGGCTAACTTCTCATCAAAGTCGATGGGCGGGCGCGCCAGCACTTGAGACATGTCTTCAATAACCGGTAAATCTTTGGACATTACATTGACACCTTATTGACTGAGTTATGTGCTTGCAGCCCGTGAATTAGAGATGCGCCGCCCCGTATGGCTGAGGCCATGTGAATCGCTTCAGTCATCTGTTCCATATTTGACCCTGATTCGAGACAACTTTGCGAGTAAGCATCTATGCAATAAGGGCATTGCAAAGCATGGGCGACCGCTAAACCGATGAGCGCCTTCTCTCGCCTGGAGAGCGCGCCGTCTTCCTGGCAAGCCTGATACCAAGCCATGAATTTCTCAAACAGGTCAGGGCGATTTTTTCCGATTTCTGAAAAGCGTCCGAGGTCGTCTTCTTCGTAATAAGTCATTGTGCGATACTCCCTCTCACAGTCGGATTGATTCGTCGTTCATCGAAATCTAAACATTAGACACAAGAGCTATCAATGTCACGTCCCGTCTGCATCGTGATGGTCAAAGCGCCGCGCGCTGGCGCGGTCAAAACTCGACTGGTGCCGCCACTGTCCCAATCGCAGGCTGCAACGCTCGCGGCCTCTTTCGCGCAAGACACGATTGCGAACGTGCAGCGCGTGGTGCGTGACGTGATCGTGGCCTATGCTCCTTCTGACGGGCGTGTTTCGCTAGAAGCACTTCTTCCGTCTGGCGATCTGATCTGGTTAGAACAGCAGGGCGAAGACCTCGGAGCGCGTCTCGAAGCCGTCACCGCGCACGCCGCCGCATTAGGGTACAGCCCAATCATAGTTTCGGGCACCGATAGTCCGACGCTTCCTATGTCATTCATCGAAAGAGCTATCGGCTCGCTTGCCGCCGAAGAAGCAGACATCGTACTCGGACCCACGGACGACGGTGGTTACTACCTCGTCGGACTCCGGCAGTTCGCCGGCAGTCTCTTTCAAAATATCGCGTGGAGCACGCCTCTCGCCTATCAGCAGACCCTCGATAACGCGACACGCTTGAAACTGCGTGCCTTTGAGCTTCCGCGTTGGTACGATGTTGACACTTTCTCTGACCTTCTGCACCTGAGCGCCGAAATCTTCACCAGTGAAGAAGCACGAATGCAAGCACCAGCTACTTACCGGTGGCTGGAAGCTCATGAATCATTACTACCGGCATTAGCTTGAATGCGTTTCACGGCGCGCTTCCGAAGAGCCGTCATTCCGTTTCAGCTTCTCGTCGGCATGACGGACGGGCGCGTACAGTTGACCAAGTCTGCGCGGGTGAACGCCCAGCCAGTAGAGCACTTGTAAGAACGACCATCTGGCAAAGGTGATCGTGAAACTGCGCCCTTCAAAGCGGCGCGAGGAAGTAGTAACGATGGCGGGCAGGTGCGCCACGCGCCCGAGTTTGCGTAGCCGTCGCACCAAATCCAGGTCCTCAAAGATCGGAAACGATCTGAACCCGCCGACTTGGCCATAGGCTTCACGCCGCACGAAGATCGCCGAGTCACCGTAACAGAGTCCGAGCCTTCTCAGGCGTGGGTAGAGCCATGTCAGAAAACGCGCCGCGCGCCTGTCGCCGTCGAAGCGCACGCTGAAGTTTCCGGCAACCAATTCGGGATCGCGCAGGGCTTCAACGATTCGCTCGGCGCAATCTGCCGAAGGGCGCGTGTCAGCGTGCAGAAACCACAATGCCTCACCACCTGCCGCGCAAGCCCCGGCGTGCATCTGGATTCCGCGCCCGCGCTCGGATGTCACGAGTCTCACTCCACGCCCACGTACAATCTCGACTGTGCCATCGAGGCTTCCGCTATCAACTATGATCACTTCAACGCGACCCTTGATGCTCATCACGGCGTCGAGCGTCACGTTGATTGACCGTGCCTCGTTGAGTGTCGGGATGACGATGGAAAGTACCGGAAGCCCTCCTTCTTCAAGTAAACCCATTGCCTTTTGATCACACCTATCCAAATTTTTTGTTACCTTGCGTGATAGCGTTATTAGTTACGCTCGTTATCTTAACGAACATGAAACTCAATCCATCAAGCGTTCCGCCGCGACGGGCGGCAAATCTCAGCGTAACGGTCGCCCACCCTCCGGCAACTGCCAGGCGGGGCGTTCCTCACCGAAGGGGAGTTTTAGAATCTTCGTCAGCTTGACCTCTTCCGGCTCGCGGTAGGCGGGCACGCCGATGTTGATCTCAGCTTGCGGCACATTTAATTTGAGCGTTCCGTGCAGCCAATCCCAAACGGTCAGACCGCTCGACCAGTTCGAATCCGTCTCCTTTTTCACGATTGAATGGTGTATGCCGTGCATACGCGGCGTTACGATCAGGCGGTTAAGTTTTCGCTCCACCTCAATGGGCAACTCCACGTTGGAGTGATGAAACATGATTGAGAGAAAGAGGAAGGTCTGCCACACCGAGAGTGAAAGTGGAGAGACGCCGATCAGTAAGATTTGTCCGGCGCGCCACGGAACGGAGATCACAAGCTCTGTAAAGTGGAAGCGCAGCGCAGTCGAGGTGTCGAGGTCGAGATCAACGTGATGCACCAAATGAAAGCGCCACAACCACGGGACACGGTGTACGAGAACGTGCCATCGGTAGAGAGTGTAGTCCATCAGGATGACGGCGAGCGTGACTTCCAGCCATGTGGGTAGCTTGAATAGCTTGAGCAGCCCCCACCGGCGACGCTCAACAAGAGCGGAGAGCGGCTCGACAACAGGCTTCTCTGCGACACGAAGCGCGGCGGCGCTGACGGCGGCCACCACCAGATTACGCGCCTCGCGCCTGAGCTTAGGCTCGACCGCGCGACGTAGTGGGCGGCGGCGCTCCAGCCACGCGAGCAGCCCGAATGCTCCGACCATGAGCGGCACGCTCGCCCACGTCGGCACCTTCTTCATTGGCATGACTCCAGCTTCTCGCAGATGTAACTCGCCAGCAGACCATTCAACGAACAGTGTCGCGTCTCGACCACCATTAGCATTACTAACGAGATGGCAGCTCAGCGTCCGGCGCGCTGCCAAAACCGTAGTTTGTTCGCGCGCGCACACACTCACGTGATGCGTTGATTCGTGGCATAACTGGCTGCCTTAGCTTCCTCCCCTTCGCTTTTTCGCCTTCTTGCGACCACGCATTGAAACCATCACAGCCGCACCCGCCAGCGCAGCGACTCCCAGCCCGGCGGCGACTTTGGGCAATGGGTCAGAGACCGGCGGAGGCAATTCCACAACGCCCGATTCGTCGGCACGTGCGGGACTGTTGACGTACCGCCCCTTGCGTGGCGGACTGAAGTTTGCGGCGAAGTTGCGGAGCTTTTCAGCCACACCCGCCCCGGTCATCGGGATGCCGTGTCCCGCACTGATGGCTAAAGGGTTCAATTCCGCCAGCATCTCGATTGACCTGCGCGCCGACACCCAATCCGTAGTGAAGGGCGCGGGCGGGCGACGTAGTTCCTGCTTGTGCGTCATCATGCCGATCCAGGAATCTTGATTCTCCGTCGCCAGCGCGTCGCCCGCGAGAAGCACTCGCTTCCCTTCATCAAAAAAAGCAGCGTGACCGGCGGTGTGACCCGGTGTGTGGATCGCTCGCCAACCGGGTAAACCCGGCACGCTGCCGTCTTCAGGTAATAGCTGCACTCTGTCTTTGAAGTCGTAACCGCTATGCGGAAAGAAACGCGAGAGAAACGCCAGCGCGCCGCCAACGGTCGGGTCCTGCGGAGGATAATCTGATTTGCCCGTCAGGTAGGGCATCTCCAGCCGGTGCGCGTAGATGGGCACGTCCCAGTGTTTGGAGAGGTCGAGGGCCGAACCCGCGTGGTCAAAGTGCCCGTGCGTCAGGAGGATCGCGCGGGGTCGCGTGCCTTGTCCGTAACGCTCTTCTGCCGCCTGCCGAATGCGCCCTGCAAAGCCGGACAAGCCCGTATCTACCAGCGCCCACGCCCGTTCTCCGTCTGCGACCGCGTCAACAAAGTAAACATTGGCGAAAACGGCGGTCGTGTACGCCACGCCCGGAACGACTTCTTTTGTTGAATTGCCACCCCTGCCAGTTGTGAATCCGGTTTTCTCCTGCATCACTGATCTCCCTTATTCAAGCTCAGGTTTCGACTTCTTCCTTCTTCGGAAACCCGTGCTGCATTCTACCCTCGTTGGCGTCATACTTTTTCGAGGTTTTGTACAACTCGAAGCGACCATCCGCAGCCATTGGCGCGCAGCGTGTGCGTAAGGATTGCATCTCGGCAGCCGTCATCGGCTTGAAACCGCGCGCGATCTTTATGTTTTGTTGCAGGATGCCGAGCGTCGGCATCCCACTGACGAGCGTCGCAATGGGCAGGCTCATCGCATAACTCAATGCTTCCTCAACTGTAATCGCGCCTGCCTTCAACGCCTCGCCGCTGCCGCCAAGACTCTTCATCCCGATTGAGGCGATGCCGCGCTTGCTTAACTCCGGTAAGACTCTCTGCTCGAAACTGCGGAAGCCAGCGTCAAACGGGTTGACCGGATGCTGGCAGGCGTCAAACGGATAGTTGCGTGCGAGCATCGCGAGATGAATCGAAGGGTCTTTGTGTCCGGTGAAGCCCACGAAGCGAACTTTGCCCGCGCGCTTCGCTTCCGTGATGGCTTCGATGACCCCTCCCGGTGCGAAGTGTCGTTCCGGGTCGTTGTCATAGACGCA
>JACCVS010000616.1 GCA_013698055.1 Acidobacteriota bacterium | reverse complement strand
GCAGTCTCGAACTTGTCGTTGTACGGTGTGGAAGTCCCGTGCGCGTTGATGTAATCCACTGCCTCCGGCTCAACATTCGCGTCCTTAAGTGCCTTCTGCATCACGCGAATTGCGCCCGAGCCGGTTTCATCCGGCATCGTGATATGAAAAGCGTCCGCGGTCATTCCGTAGCCGACCAGTTCCGCGTAAATGCGCGCGCCACGCCGCCGCGCAAACTCCAATTCTTCGAGAATGACGAGGCCAGCGCCTTCACCAATGACGAAGCCGTTGCGGTCGCGCTCGAAAGGGCGAGACGCGTGGATGGGGTCATCGTTGCGCGTGGATAGCGCGCGCATCGCGGCGAAGCCTGCGACAGACATGGGCGTAATCGCGGACTCAGCGCCTCCGCAAATCATCACGTCCGCATCGCCCCGCTCGATAATCCTGAAACTGTCGCCGATGGCGTGCGCGCCAGCCGCGCAGGCAGTTGCGGTCGCCGAGTTCGGCCCCTTAGCCCCATGACGAATCGAGACCTGGCCTGCGGCCAGATTGACGATAGCTGATGGGATAAAGAAGGGTGAGACGCGATGCGGGCCTTCGTTCAGGAGCTTTGAATGCTCGCGCTCAATTGCCCAGAAGTCGCCGATGCCGCTGCTGATGTACGTCCCGACGGCTTCGGCATTCTCATCCGTGATAACAAGCCCGCTATCCTTAAGCGCTTCATCCGAAGCAGCGATGGCGTAATGAATGAAGGCACCCATCTTGCGCGCCTCCTTCTTCTCGACGTAATCGAGCGGGTCGAAATTTTTAACTTCGGCGGCGAACTTGACCGAAAACTTCTCGACATCGAACTTCTTAATGAAATCAACGCCGCTCTGACCGTGCATCAGCGCAGACCAGGTGGCCTCGACAGAATTCCCCACCGGCGTAATCAGACCGAGACCTGTAACCACGACGCGACGTTTCAAGATCAATACTCCTTCTAAAAACAATGACAAGTGGGGAGCGACAAGTTAAGACTTTGTCTTCGCTCGTCACTTGTCACTCGTCACTTGCCACTGTTTTTTTTCACTTTTCCTTGTGCTGCTCGATGTAGTTATAGGCATCGCGCACGCTCTGAATCTTCTCGGCGTCCTCGTCGGGGATTTCGATGCCGAACTCTTCTTCAAAACGCATGACGAGTTCGACAGTATCGAGCGAGTCCGCGCCGAGGTCGTCAATGAAACGAGCGTTCGGGGTGACTTCGTTTTCGTCAACGCCGAGTTCGTCAACGATGATCTGCTTCACTTTGTTTTCAATCTCTTGATCGGGCATAACCGATTTGCTCCTCTGGTGATTGATGAAAAATCTAAGAAACTATTAAGACCCTGCCAGCGCACTTCTCGCCGCCGAAAGACTCTCAGCATCTCCAACATTCAAACAAATAGTGCTGCGCTCAATCTGCCGCACGAGACCGCATAAAACTTTACCGGGGCCGACTTCGACGAATGTCTGAACATTTTCCTTGATTAACAACTGTACAGACTCCAGCCAGCGCACGGGCGA
Source organism: Acidobacteriota bacterium (assembly GCA_013698055.1). Lineage (GTDB taxonomy): Bacteria > Acidobacteriota > Blastocatellia > Pyrinomonadales > Pyrinomonadaceae > QHXM01. The sequence continues at coordinate 976 of JACCVS010000616.1, read as the reverse complement.
AGAGACTTGCCTGACGAGCGATGTGCGCGCGTCCTCGCCCTTTGTGATTACCATTGCATCCACGTTGGTGACGAGCGGTAAACGTAAATCATGGAACTCCAGCTTTTCAAGCTCAGCCGCGAGTCTTTCCTGCGCTGGCATCATCAGGGCAGAATGAAAAGGCGCGCTGACGTTCAACTTGATGGCGCGCTTTGACCAGCGTTCTTTGAGCAGCGCGATTGCCCTGTCAACAGCCGCTGCGTGCCCCGCGATTACAATCTGATTCACCGAATTGATATTCGCGGGCGAACAAATCTCGCCTTGCTGAGCTTCGTTGCAGGCTTCTGTCACTGTCTCCAAATCCGCGCCCATCACGGCAGCCATCGCGCCCGTACCGATGGGGACAGCTTCCTGCATGAAACGTCCGCGCAATCGAACCGTTCGCACAGCATCGGAGAGTGACAACGCTCCGGCGGCGACGAGCGCAGAGTATTCGCCGAGACTGTGTCCGGCGACGTAATCGGGCGCAGGCAAGCCTTCAGCTTCCACTGCCCTTAAGACCGCAATCGAAGTCGTCAGGATCGCTGGCTGCGTGTTCTCCGTCAATTGCAACTCTTCAGCCGTGCCGCCGAAGCACATTTGCGAGATTGCAAAGCCGAGCGCATCATCAGCTTCTTCAAAGACCTGCCGGGAAGAAGGGTGTTTTTCAGCCAGCTCGCTTCCCATCCCTGCATACTGCGAGCCTTGTCCGGGGAAAATGTATGCGAGACGATTTGTCATCTGTTTCCGCGCGCCTGCAACGTGAACGCTACAGTCTCACCCCTTGAGCCGATTGTCACTTCCCTTTTCTGCGCTTCGTACCCGTCAACCTTAACGATGACGCGATATTTGTCCGCCGCCGGTTTCTTTAACTTAACTCTGCCGCGCGAGTCCGCATTGCGAAAAATGATCTCGCCCTCTTTGGGAACGAACGTCACGCAGGCTTGTTTCAAAGGCT
>JACCVS010000612.1 GCA_013698055.1 Acidobacteriota bacterium | reverse complement strand
TCAGTCTGACGCTGACGCCCGCGAAAAGAGTGGAAAGCGGAGAGGTCATGGGCGAGATGGGCTTTCAGCCCGATTACGGCGAGCTTCCGATTGTGGTTGCCGGCGTGTCGCAGGATTCTCCCGCAGCCCAGTCAGGCTTGCAAAGGGGTGATCGCATCATCAGCATCGGTGGCGAAGCTGTGGGCAGCAGTCAGCAGATAGTGGATTTTATAGGGGCGCATCCGGCAGACCCGATTCAGTTTGTGATTGAGCGTGGAGGGCAACGGAAAGAAATAACGGCTACGGGGCGCATGGCTGGCGGAAAGCTCGGCCTCTCGCCTGCTGAGGAATTGCCGCGCGAGCACGTTGGCGTTCTGGCGACCGCTCGCCACGCCTGGGACTTCAATGTTGAAATCATGCGCCTGACGGGCAAGGCTCTCGGGCAGCTTTTTAGCGGGGAACGCTCCGCGCGCAACACTGTCTCCGGGCCACTCGGGATTTACGACGCGGCCTCGAACGCCGTCAATGAAGCGGGCTGGGATGGACTGTTCAGCATGTTAGGCTTCCTGAGCCTGAGTTTGGGTGTCTTCAATCTGCTACCGATTCCGGTGCTGGATGGAGGGGCAATCTTCCTGCTGTTGATCGAAGCCGTCCTGGCTCTGGGTGGCTGGAAGTTGTCCATGCGCGTGCGCGAGCGAATCCAGCAAGTCGGCTTTGTCATGCTTCTTCTTCTGATGGGATTCGTCATCACAAACGATCTGATTAAAAAAGTCTCGCGCAACCCGGAAGAAGCGAAGCCTCCGGCAGCGACGGAGCAGCAGAAATAAGCCTAAGGTCTAAAGCTCAATGTCCAAAGTTAGCAGATAGTTTTCGCCTTTGGACTTTAGACCTTGGTCTTTGGACATTAGAAAACGATGCGGAAAACGAGAGCAGTAAAAGTTAAAGACATAGAGATCGGCGGAGGCGCGCCGGTCGTCGTTCAGTCAATGACGAAGACCGATACGGTTGACGTTGGCGCAACGGTCGCGCAGATCGAAGAGATGATGCGCGCAGGCTGCGAAATCGTGCGTGTGGCTGTGCCGGACAAGGACGCCGCCATTGCGCTCAAAGAGATCAGGAAGCGTGTGCCTGATGTCCCGCTCGTCGCGGATATTCACTTTCATTATAAGCTGGCATTGATGGCGCTCGATGCCGGAATTGACAAGCTGCGTTTGAATCCCGGCAACATCGGAGCGCACGAGCGCGTGCGTGAAGTTGTGCGCGCGGCGCAGGCTCAAAATGTTCCGATTCGCATTGGCGTCAACGGAGGCTCGCTCGAAAAAGACCTTTTGAAAAAGTACGGCACGGCGACGCCGGAAGCGATGGTCGAGTCGGCAATGCGCCACATACGGATTCTCGAAGACCTCAGCTTTAACGACATCATTGTTTCGCTCAAAGCCTCGGACGTACATCGCACCGTCGCCGCTTATCGCTTGCTTGCTCAGCAGGTTGATTACCCTTTGCACTTGGGCGTGACGGAAGCGGGCACAGCGTTTAGCGGGACGATTAAATCTGCCATCGGTCTCGGCATTCTCCTGCACGAAGGCATCGGCGACACGATTCGTGTTTCTCTGGCCGCAGAGCCGCAGGAAGAAGTGCGCGTCGCGTGGGACATTCTCAAATCTCTCGAATTGAGGAAACGCGGAGTCACCGTTGTTGCCTGCCCGACGTGCGGGCGGCTTGATGTTGATAACTTTGTGGAGATTGTCACGGAGATTGAACGGCGGCTCGCACACGTCGCAGAACCGCTGCATCTTTCGATCATGGGTTGCGCCGTCAACGGTCCCGGCGAAGCGCATGATTCCGACCTCGGCGTCACGTTCGGGCGCAACGTCGGCATGATCTATAAGAACGGCGTGCCGATGCGCAAGGTGGCAGGCGAAGACATCGTTGAGGCTTTCGTGCGCGAGACGGAGAAGATGCTTGAAGAGGGAAGTTATAAAGAGAAGGCTGAGCCGGAACTGGTCACCATTAAATAAGCCCGAAGATACAGGCGTTCACCTCAAAGGCTGCTTTCAGTTCTGGAAGCGGCTTTTTATTAGCTCGGCTGCCTGACAGATCATGGCATAGGTAGCTTAACCTTTTGATGTCCAGACACACTTAACAAAAGGCGACTGGCGAGGTGATAGGAGTCAGATGCAAACACTGCTTCTGAGTTTATAGCTTGCCAGTCATACCTCAAAGAGAAGAGGCTGGCGAGCATTGGCGCTCCCCAGCCTCTCCTTCTCTTTGAGATAACTGACCCTGAATCTACTGGCCGAATCTCCGGCGATACTCCGTGGAGTTGAGGAAGCCATTGATCATCGTGCGATAGTCACCCTTTTGATTCAGCGTCTGAATCCATTGCAGGTAGAGACTGTCAGCATCACGCCTCAGATAACCGAAGTATTGCAAGATGACAAACGCTTCATTGTAGAACTTCTGATAGAGTTTGGAACTCTCGATCAGCGCTCGCAAAACCTGCCCTCTCGTCATCGTTCCATTCGTCAGCCCCGTAATCCATGTCCCTGGGTTATAGGTAAATGTGCGCTGGACGCTGGCTGTCGCGTTGAGTTGCGTCGAACTCAAGGGCGTACCGAAGACGATGTTTGCGGGATTGTTCAACGTGATGACGGGTATTTTCTAAACGCGCTTTCATCGTCAATCGGCGAATTCGAGTGTGGGCGGGGCAATCTTATTTGACTGCCCCGCACGGGTGGCTGCGATTAGTTTGCTACCGCTATTTGCCGGTGTTGACAAACTGGATGCATTCGCCGTAATTCTTGAATCGGCGCGGCGTGTCGAAGCGCATCCAGCCGTTGTTCTTGCATTGTTCTTTATTGCGCGGCGGTCCGGTTTGCGCGTCGCAGGTGTCGCCGATGCCGTCGAGGTCGAAGTCCGCTTGGTTCGGATTGGCGACGAGCGGACAATTATCAACCGTGTCCAACACGCCATCGTTGTCGTCGTCCGCGTCGCAGGCGTTGCCCGCGCCATCCGCGTCGGTGTCCAGTTGGTCAGGATTAAAAGTCGTCGGACAGTTGTCCGTCGAATCCGGGATGTCGTCGCCGTCCGCGTCCGGGTTTTCCAATTCAAACGCGCCGATGTCGCACGCCGCTCCCTGCGGTCGGCTGACGCCGCGCTGGTCGGTCGGAATCATCGCGCCGTTCGTGAAAAGCGGATTTGTGC
>JACCVS010000608.1 GCA_013698055.1 Acidobacteriota bacterium | reverse complement strand
TCCAGAGACTGATCGTGCCTTCGCCTCGCGTTAGTTTCTGAAACAGCAGCGTCGGGTCAGCAGTATATTCGTGAACGTTCGCGTCCAATTTCCGCAGCCAGTCGTAGCCGCCCGCGGGCGAATTCGTCTCTTTGTAAAAGCGCCAGATGATCGCGCCGAAGATCGCGCGCATCGAATCCGACGGGTTCGGGTTGCGGATTAAAACCTTGTCGCGCCACTTCGCATCCAGCACTTCGTCCCAATCCTGCGGCGCGTCTTCCGCTTTCACCAACTCCGAGTTGTAAACGATCACCTGGGGCGTTTCGTATGTCCCGTACCACCTACCTTGCGCGTCGCGCGATTCCGGCGGGACTTTGTCTGCCCACGAGGGGCGGTAAACTGCCAGCAGGTTTTCATCCGCCGCCGTTTGAAAAGTCGTGTGCGCGGCTCCCCACCATAAATCAGCCTGCGGGCGATTGCGCTCGGCGCGCAAGCGTTCCAGAACTTCGCGCGATCCCATATCGAGGAATTGCACCTCCACTTCGGGGTGCGCCTCTTTGTAACGCGCGACGAAATCTCGCAACATATCCTGCCCGTGCGGTGTGTAAATTAACAGCGATTTGTTCCCGGACGTGCCGGAAGAACGACAGGCGCTGGGAAGCAGAATGAAAGAGAGTAAGAGAAGTGCTAAGAGACAGCGGCTCGTCTTAAATGACATCAGCTTACAAATTACCCGGCAGGCGATTTCGAGTCGAAGAACGCGCCCATGCTAACACATCCGCGAGAGCAGTAATCAATGCCTCGATGCGCTCTGGCTTCCGGTTACGTCAGGTTGGCGGATTGGCGAAGACGTGAAGTAGAATGAGAGGCAATAATCACAGCAGGGGGCGAGAGCATGGCTACAGGGTTGAAACGAAGATTATTACGTGCGGGTGGCTGGCGGGTGGCGAAGCGCATCATCAAACCGATTCCAATCGTCGGCTCGCTCCTTGCCATCGGGCTGGCGGGACATGAAATCAGGAAAAAGGGCTTATTGCGCGGCGCGGTTCACGTCGGGCTGGACGTGATGCCAGTTGTCGGCATAGCCAAAGGATTAGTCGAACTCTTCACAGGCGATTTGATTCCTGACATAGAGCCGCAGAGTAGAGCAATTAAGAAGCGTTCCCCGGTCAAATGATTTTAACTTCTATTAGGCTGAGACACGCGGGTGTGAGGTAAACGGGTGGGCTTGCTCATAGGCGTGCGCCAGGCGCAGGAGCGTCGGCTCAGACCAGTAAGTGCCCATCAATTGAAAACCTATCGGCAGTCCGCCGCCGGATAGTCCGCAGGGGAGGGAGATGCCCGGAATGCCCGCGAGATTCGCGGTACAGGTGTAGATGTCGTTCAGGTACATCGAGAGCGGATCATTCGTTTTTTCGCCGAGATGAAAAGCGGTCGTCGGCGTGGTCGGTGTGAGGATAGCTTCGCATTGCATGAAGGCTTGCTCAAAATCATGCTTGAGAAGCGTGCGAACCTGCTGGGCTTTGCGATAGTAAGCCTCGTAGTAGCCGGAAGAGAGCACATAAGTGCCGAGCATGATGCGGCGTTTGACCTCGGCACCGAAACCTTCGTCACGCGTGCGGCGATACATCGCGCGCAGCTCAGGAGATTCTTCAGCGCGAAAGCCGTAGCGCACGCCGTCAAAGCGCGCAAGGTTGGAAGATGCTTCAGCCGTCGCGATGATGTAGTAGACGGCGATGCAATATTTCGCGTGGGGCAATTCAACGTCAACAATCTCTGCGCCAAGCTCGCGGTAGGCTTCGATGGCGCTCTCAACCGAAGCACGCACCTCCGCATCCAGCCCCTCACCAAACAACTCGCGCGGCACGCCGATGCGCGCACCTTCCAATTCTCGTTCAATCTCGCTTTTGTAATCCGGCACGGGAACGTTCGCGGTCGTCGCATCGTGAGCGTCGCGCCCGGCAATGACGCCCAGCACAGTGCCGATGTCGCGAGCGTTGCGCCCGAAAATTCCTATTTGATCGAGCGACGAGCCAAAGGCGACCAGCCCATAGCGCGAGATGCGCCCGTAGGTCGGTTTCAATCCGACGATGCCGCAGAGCGATGCGGGCTGGCGCACGGAGCCGCCCGTGTCTGACCCCAGCGCAACGGGCACGATGCCAGCCGCCACAGCCGCCGCCGACCCGCCGCTTGAGCCGCCCGGCACGCGCTCCGTATCCCAGGGATTTCTGACCGGCCCGAAGGCGGAGTTTTCGTTGCTCGACCCCATCGCAAACTCGTCGCAATTGGTCTTGCCGATGATGACTGCCCCGGCAGCGTTGAGACGCTCGACGGCGGTCGCGTTATAAGGCGGCTGATATGCGCCGAGAATGCGCGAGCCGCACGAAGCCTGAAGCCCGCGCACGCAGATGTTGTCTTTGATGGCGATGGGGATTCCAGCCAGCGCTCCTCTTGAATCATCCGCCGCCGCGTCCAATTCTTCGACACGGCGAAGCGCGCCCGCGCGATCAATCTGGAGGAAAGCGTTGAGAGCGTGGTTCAGCTTTTCAGCAGCGTCCAGCGAAGACTCCACGACAGCACGTGCCGTTGTCTCGCCGCGTGTCATCTGCTCACCCAAACTTTCGATGTCGGTTTCTCGCATAATTCAGAATCCAGAATTCATGAGTCAGAAGTCAGAGTAAAACGAAATTTGTGAAAGCAGTCGTGGCCTGATCCATTCTGACTTCTGGATTCTGGCTCCTGAATTATGCTTTGACTAACTCTTGAATTCTGCCCTTCAAAGTATCTTCGGAACGCGGAAGTGGCCGGAGGCCGGATCGGGAGCTTGATCGAGGGCAAGCTTCTGGCCGAGCGAAGGCTGCGCCGCATCATCGCGCGAGGAATCAGTCTGTTCGCCTTCGAGTGTCAGTCCACCCGTTGATGGCTCGATTGCGCTTGTGTCGAGCGCGTTGAGTTGTTCGACGTAAGCGACGATTTCGGCTATCTGCGGCGTGAATGCCCGACGCTCTTCCGGCGTGATTTCAAGGTGGGCGAGCTGCGCGATTTTTTCAATATCAGATTCTGTGATTGGCATATTCAGTTTTCAGTCTTCGGTTTTCAGTAAAAGCAACTTGTCTGTGCTTAAAACTTAAAACCGTAAACTGCTTCACTCACTTTCTCGTCGGTCAATGCAACTGCCTGCGGCCAGCAGGAAACGGCGGCGCAAATCGTCGTCGTGGATCGCATCGGCTGCCGAAGAGATTTCGCCGGAGATACTTCTGAAGGCGCGCCGCTCTTGTTCAATAGGGTTCGTCATCTTCTGCGTTTGCTCTACAGCGCGTTTAGCACGAACGGTTTTGGGATCAATGCGAAACTCTATATAGGTCACAACGGCCTGGCCGAGCAGGGAATTAAGACCGAAGAGCAGTTGGCCGCTCATAGCCTCAAGCTGTTTTTGCCAGGTGATGTCCACGACCGCCACGATCAGAGTTTTCCGGTAAAGACGAAACGGCACGGCCTGCGTGCGTAAGCCTTCGCCCGCAACGCGCCGCCAGGCGACGAGCGCGGCGGCTTCCATGACTTCCTCCGCCTCGCCAGCCGCACGAAGGAGCTTCGGCAATGTTCGGATCAGATCGTCCATCTTCCAATTGCAGAATGCGGATTTTGGATTGCGGATTTAAGAGCAAAATCATATTTTTAATCCGCATTCCGCAACCACAAATCTTCGATTGAATGAAGTGTAATGGAAAATGAGCTTGAGCCACAAGCGAGTGCGCTCCGGCAGTGATGAAAGAGGACGATGATGGAAAAGCTCTTGCTGGCTTCGGCCAGTCCGCGCCGTGCGGAAATCCTGCGCGCCGTCAATTGGTCGTTCGAGACGCTGGCGACGAACATTGATGAAACGCTCGCTCCCGGAGAGAGCGCCGAGGCCGCAGTCCAACGTCTCGCTCTGGAGAAAGCCGAAGTAGCTGCGAAGCAGCACCCTTCGCTGCTGGTGCTTGGCGCGGACACGACGGTCGTGATTGATTCCGAAATCCTGGGCAAGCCGCAGGATGAACGGGATGCGCGAAGGATGTTGCGCCTCTTAAGCGGCAAGTGGCACGACGTTCTGACGGGTGTCGCTCTGGTGCGCCGCGAGGGTGATGGCTGCCGCGTCGTCGCTTATGAAAGGACGAGCGTCCGTTTCGGCGTCATGTCAGACGCCGAGATTGACTGGTACGTTAAAAGCGGTGAGCCTGCGGATAAGGCGGGAGCTTACGCTGTGCAGGGGCGCGCCGCCCTCTTCATCGAAGAGATCAGGGGCGACTACTGGAATGTCGTCGGGTTGCCCGTTCGTCTGGTTTACAAGCTGGCCGGTGAAGTATAAGGGTCGTTCCCTTCGGCTCTCTGCACCTTCCGGATACAAAAGAGAGGCCGCCTTCAAAGCGAAGGCGGCCTCAATCTTTGCGGGCTTGCACCTCTCTGCTCTTACGGTTTAGTAAGAACCTCTTCGAGGGGCTGAGAAAGTTGCTTCACGATGTCGCCCTCAGGGTCGAGGCCGCCGACGGGTGAGCCAGCCGTGTTTCCTTGCTTGTCGAGAATCACAAAGGCGGGAAGCTGGTCAACTTTGAGCTGCCGCGAAAGCTTTCCTTCCGGGTCGCGCAGCACCGTCACGTTCAATCCGTACTTTTTCGAGAAGGCACGCAACTGCTCATCTGTTGCATAGTTCTTCGACTTGGGCGATTCGGAATCCGTGCTCACCCAGTAGACCACCACGCCGCGCTCACTGTACTTGTCGGCGAGCTTGCGTATGCCCTGAAGTTGCGTGCGCGAGAGCGGCAGCCATGACGCGCCGAACGCCAGCACCACCACCTCGCCGTGCAGGCTTTCGGAGGAAACGGTCTGACCATCAATGGAGCGCAAGCTGAACTCCATCGCCTGCGGAGCTTTAACGATATTCTTTCGTGACGCGAGTGCCCCGATTGAGAGCGGCAACATCACGGAAAGGGTCGCGGCGGCAACTGCCTTGCGACTTCTTAGAAACATTCTGTTCTCCTTTTCGCCTCTCAGAAAGCGTTCACGCGCGCCAGCCTTGTTATCACTGAATGTGCGCTTAAATTGTTTGGAGAGGCGATTCATACAAGCGATTAGATGAAGCCTAAGTGTTTCTGGTTGGACGGCTGGGAACAGAAGGCGAAAGGCGGTAGGCAGACGGCACGGAATGGCACTGTTTTTACGCCTTCTGCTTTCCGCCTACTGCTTTCTTTCTCCTGGTGGCTCCGTTCCAAAGACCTCGCGGTGTAGCGCGAGATAATCATCCCACTGATCCATGTCGCGCGCAACATAGGGGGAAGTGACCGCTACGCGCAGCACTTCCTCGCGGTGCGTCTCAAAAAGCCCTCGCAAGCCCCGTTGCGGATCAAGATTCATCAACTCATCACGAAAACTGAGATCAATCCGCACGGGATGACCGCCGCGTCCCTCGTATTCGGGCACTACGAGACGCGCGCCCATGCGGTTTCCCTCAGAGTTTAAGAAAGCTATCGTTGACGGTGGGATGGCGGGTTGATCTACGAGCGCGATGAAGACAGCCGACGCTACTGACGAAACCGCCTCAACACCTCGCGCGATGGAAACGCCCATTTCGCTTTCCGCATCAGCGTTGACCGCGAAGCGAATCGGCAGGTGCGCCAATCGCTCGCGCATCTCGTTGGCGCGGTGTCCGATGACGACGACTATCTCCTCAATTCCGCTCTCACGTAGATTGCCGATACACGCCTCGACAACCGTCCTCTCGCCAAAGGGAAGAAGCGGCTTGAACGCGCCCATGCGCCGCGAGCGACCAGCAGCTAAAAGCAGGGAGGAATAGAAGGGATGAGGGATGAGGGATGAGGGAGGAGCGAAGGGATGAGGGATGAGGGATGAGGGATGAAAGGAAGGCTTCAATATCTTAAATGCTTTTACCTCATCCCTCATCCCTCATCCCTCATCCCTGCTTTTAGTTCCTTGAGTGCGCGCAAAACGTAGGGTCGCGCCATCTGTTTGCGCCAGTTCATGACGAAATCGGTGTTGTCGAGCGGGCGCGCTATTCTGTAGCAGCTCTCAGCCGCAGCCTGCATCCGCTCGTCATCGAGCGGCGCGCCAACAAGCGCAGCTTCCGCCTCTTTCACTTCGATAGGCGCAGGCGCGATTCCGCCCAGGATGAGCCTTGCCGCTGTCACTGTTCCGTCTTCAGCCACGTCGAGCCGCGCCGCCACCCCCAGCACAGGGAAGTCGAACGCGCCGCGCCTTCGCAGCTTCTTGTAAGTCGCGCGCCAGCCGTTAACGGGTGGCAGGTGAATCTCCGCCAGCAACTCATCCGGCCTCTTGTGCAAATACTCAATCCCATCATTGTTATAAAGCCCGGCGGCCTCTACCATTCGCTCGCCGAGTGTTGAGACAAACTTGAGCTTCGCCCCAATCGCCACCATTAAGGGCACGAGGTCAGACGACTGCACCGCCCAGCACTTCGAGCTTCCGGGCGCGACCCAGCAAATGTCACCGTCCTTCTTCAGGCAGAAGTTGATGCCCTTGCGCCACTCGTAGTTCTGATCGTAGTAGTTGCATCTTGTATCAAGCAGAAGATTGCCGCCAATCGTCCCCATATTGCGTAAGATGGGTGTGGAAATCGTTCGCGCCGCCGCTGCCACAAACGGGTAATCACGATTGATAACCGCATCATTGCAGATGTCAGTCAAAGAAACGCTGGCCCCGATTCTCAACCCGCTCTTGCCATCACCCGAAATCTGATTCAGTTCTTTGAGGCGCGTCACAGAGATTACAGTTTGCGGAGTCTGCTGCCGCCGCTTCATATTCGGATAGAGGTCTGTGCCCCCGGCGACAAACTGCCCTTCAGTGCCAGCATCACCCATCATCTGCACCGCATCGGAAATCGTTTTAGGTATGAGGTATTGAAACCTCGGAAGTCGCATCATGATTGTGTAGATTGTGTAGATTGTGATGTGACAGGCGAGCGAGTTCCATTGTAGTCCGCCTTCACCATCTCGATTGACCAAGCGATAACTTCCAGAAAGGAATCCAAAGCAGCACCGTTCGCAAAAGTCGAGAGCTTAGCACTGGAGTACATCTCATTCTCCGGTAAGTTCACTCCAGGGATTGCATCTATTCGACGCCTGAACTCAAGCCAATTATCGGCGATATCAAACGGAGGCGTATTTCTGATGTTTTTGTTGTAAGTCCACACTCTTCCGTCTCTGTCGATTGCAAGAGGATGAAATGTTCTAGGGCCGTCCTTTAGATCAAGCCGAAATTGCGTTTGACTGCACTTCGGAAGAAAGCATTGTCTAGACCATTCAACTATGCGCTGCCCGATGTCTGCTTCGAGGGGTGACCTTTCTCGTATCTCTTCAATAATTTCGTCAATTGTCGCTGGGTCAGGAGTCGTCGCTGATTTCTTCATCTGCGCCTCAGCCGTTTGACCAATGACTCTCGGAACTAAGCCAGTTTGTTCACGTCCGACGAACTGCTTGATCTCAACGGCCAGAACTTCTGTCCGATTCATCTGCTCGTTCAGAAACTCGACTATGCGTTGAAGCTCGGCGGGAATTTCGTCAGCTACGAAAAGAAGCCGGATATTTCGGTCTTGTAGATTCTTACTCGCCAGTTGCCAGAACTCGTCCGGCTCGCGTTCGCCATCTAGAAATTCGTTTAGCTTTTCGTCCGCCACTTCGCCGTGTGTCTTCGCGAATCTTTCTCGCAACCGATCAACGGGCCAATACACGACCGCGTTTGCAGCGTAGTCCAACATCTGACCGACGACTTCGCGCCGGATGCTCGTGTTGCTGCTCCGCTTCACTTCGACGATCGTTGGCACAGCATCCTGATCCAAAAACAAATGATCCGCCGACCACCGACCGCCGCCACCTTCCATTGACGGTACTCCGGCTTCGCGTTCGATGAGCAGCCATTTCCTCGGCGCTTGCGGGTCGATTTGGTTGCCCGCAAGCAGCGACGGGTATTTCGCTAGCAGCGTCTGAAGTAAGTCTTCGGAGTCATACGGCTGCTCGTTCATTTCAACAAGCTCACCGTTCGGTTGAATCAAAAATATCCCAGGCATGAGCTACGCTCGCTTCCTGTCCTTGAGCTTCAATTCTGGATGTCGCGCAAGAAAGCCGCCGCGCTTGAATTTGTAACGGCCAGGCTTCATCGTCGCCTCTTCATCAATTCCGGCGGCCAGATCGGCTTGGTAGTCCTCCTCCGAGACCTCGATAATTACGTTCACGCCGTCGTCTTCGATGACAGTGAAGGTGAAAGGTCTATAAGTTAAGGGTTCTTGTTCGTTCATAGAATCTTTGTTCAGACTTATTCGCTTTCCGCGCAGAGATCATTCGAATTATGTCGGCGGTGCGCTCAGCATAGATTACATACAATAACCGATGGCTCGACAGTCCGATGATAACAAAACGCGACTCACTCGTGGAGTGCCTAGTGTCATAATCCTCAAGAGCATAAGGATCGTAAAAGACCTCCGTAGCTTCTCCGAAGCTGACGCCATGTTTCTCCAGATTACTGATGGCCTTTTCATCGTCCCAGTCGAATCTCACCAGCGACCTTTCTTTATCTATCAATAACCCTATGAATGCACGGCCACGCGCGGCATCTCACGTCCATCGCCGCCTTCTGCGGGCGTCTGCACTTTCAGCGGCTCAGGCCATTCCACATCTGGCACGGACTTTGGCCCGAAGCGGCCTTCACGGCCTTTGGCTTTGTCGCGGAGAGCCATCAAAACCTTTTCGGGCGTAATCGGCACTTCGTCTATGCGGACGCCGACGGCATCGTAAACGGCGTTGGCGACGGCTGGCATGATCGGCAGAAGCGGCCCCTGCCCGACCTCTTTCGCGCCGAACGGGCCGTTCGGGTCGGCGTCTTCGATGAGGTACGTCACGACATCGCACATCTCAAGCGTCGTCGGACTCTTGTATTCCAACAAGGAAGGGAATTTATGCACGACGTTGCGGTTGGCGCGGTAAGTCA
>JACCVS010000602.1 GCA_013698055.1 Acidobacteriota bacterium | reverse complement strand
GCCACCTCCGCCGAGTGAAGTCTTGATGGCTAAATCTGCGGTGGCGATGCGTTGGATACTGCGTGCGAGGCTTTGAGCATCGCTGCGGCGCGCGGTGGCGAGAAACTCTTCTCGTTTGCCGAAGATTCCAACCTGCCGGTAGACATCCTGATTCGCCGCGCCACGCGACATCAATTCTTTGGCGAGCGCGAGGCGGCGATAGTTGCTGCCGATTAGCCCAATCAACATGACAGGCTCTGCGCCATCGTCCAGCAGTCGTTGCAGGGTCTGCAACGCACGCTTGCGATTACGCGCGATCAGATGATCCGCCAGCTCAAAATTAGATAGCTCGCGCGAGCGCCCGACGAGCGTGTCCACCATTTCCATGCTAATCAATCCTGATTGAAGCGCGGCGGTCGCTAATTTCTCAAGTTCATTCGAGAGCGTGCGAACATCTGAGCCGACAAGCGCCACGATCTGATGCAGAGTCCTGTCGTCAATCTGCACCTTCAATTCTCGCAAACGCTTTTTCGCCCATTCCGTAAGCTCTGCATCCTTGAGCGGGGCGAACTCTACCGCTTGACAGGTATCAAGCAGCGTCTTGCTCAGCTTGCGCCTTTTATCAAGGTCGTCGGCGACGAAAATCACGATTGATGATTCGACGGGACGCGCGATGTAACGCGCCAAAGCTTCTTCATCTGCCTCACGCAGCTTGCTGAAATCTCTAATCTCGACGACGCGGCGCGGCGACATCATGGGCAGTTGCTCGGCAGCGGCAATAGCCTGCTGCACGTCCGTGCTCGTCAGGCTATAGCTCGCCTCGTTGAACTCGCGTAAGGAAGCGCCTTTGAGGCTAGTGTCTGCGATGGCGCGAGCGGCAAGGTCGCGCAGGTAAGATTCCGCGCCGAATAGCAAATAGAGCGACTTGATGTCTCCCTGCTTGAGAGCGCGGTGTAAATCCGGGCGTGTGAGGAGACTCATTTCTCGTCGTTGACTCCAAAGCCGTTGACGAGCGTTGAGACGACAGATTCGGCGAAACTACGCGCCATGCGCTGCACCGCCGGGTCTTCTTCGTTAAAGAACGAGCGCGGGTCGCTGGTGAACTCAAACTCGCCGCGAAAGACGTAATTCTGATTATCGTAGATGACGCGGTTCTCCACCTGATCGCGGACGGTGACGGCGGCTGTGATCGTCACCTCAAAGATGCGGGCGCGCCGGTTCGGGTCTTCCGCTTGAAGAAGCACGCCCGTGAAGCTGAAGCTCTTGATGATGCCGTCAATTACCGCGTCCGCACCTTCACGATCACCCTGCACGCGCAATCCGCGCCCGCGACGAACGACCTCGTTAATAACGGCTTCCGTGAAACGATGCTCAATCTTGTAGCGTAGCGCCTGATTCTGAAAAGCGGGGACGGCGACCGTGCGAATGCGAGTTGGCAATTGATTCTTCGTGACAGGCTTGTAGCACTCTGTAAAGCCTGAGATGAAGAAAAGCGTAGTTGCCATCGCAGCCACACGCCAGGTTTTTGGTGTCAATTTCATTAGCGAATTCTACTCCAACAGGTCTTCTTGCACTAAACTTGTTTTGATGCGCTATGCGCTGCGCGCCACATACCAGAAATCAATTCCGCCGGCGAGTTGTTCCTCTCGCTGATAAATAAACCCGATCTTTTCCAGCACGCGTTGCGACGCGGTGTTGCGCGAATCAACGCTGGCGAAAAGTTCCGGCAAGCGCAGTTTCTCGAAAGCGTAGCGCAGGCAGGCAGTCGCTGCTTCCGTCGCAAGCCCGCGTCCCCAAGATGAACGCGCCAGAGTATAACCGAATTCGATGGGCAGCCCACTATCGCGTTGATAACCCATCCCGCAACTGCCAATCAATCGAGAATTCTTTTGAGAAATATTTTGAGAAATATTTTTTCCAGCACAGCCCAGTAGCCGAATCCATGCCGCTCCTGATGCGCTATCATCCGGCTTAGCCAACCCCGCGTCTCTTCAACACTGGCATTAGGTTGACCTGTTCCGACATAGCGCATCACTTCCGGGTCGCTCCAAATTATGTAGCCATCCTCAGCATCGTCCAGCAACCACGTTCGCAACGTCAGGCGTTCTGTCTCAAGAATGGTCGTCATTTTCAAAAAAGCAGGTCAAGCAATTGGACGTTGAGCCGCTGCCCTTTTAATAGCGTCAACGACGCGCACGGTCTCGACAGCAGCACTGACATCATGCACGCGAACGATGTGAGCGCCGCGAAGCACGGCAACCGCCACGGTCGCCATTGTTCCATGAAGGCGCTCGTCAACGGGTGCGCCATCAAGCAGGTGTCCGAGGAAAGATTTTCGTGATGTTCCGACGAAAATGGGAAATTGCGTGAACGTCAGCGCGAGTTCGTCAAGCCGCGCAATCAACCCCACGTTCTGCTCAAGACTTTTACTGAAACCAATGCCCGGATCAAGCGCAATGCATTCATGCGGCACGCCGCGC
>JACCVS010000592.1 GCA_013698055.1 Acidobacteriota bacterium | reverse complement strand
AGGCAAAAAAACGCTTTTCTCTGCCGGAGCATCTATGACGAGAAGCCCATCAGCAGACGCCATCAGTGAAAGGCTCTCAAGATATTTGATGGGCGGCTTAACGACGACGAGACCCTCCGGCAAATCTCCTAATCGCCAGCCCCAAAAATAAATCACTATGCCAGCCAGCATCAAGACCAGTGACATGCGCTGCACATAAAGTTCCGCGCCCGCCGTTCCGACCCACAGGCACAGCATGGCGAAGACCACAATCAGCCCGCCCCAAAAGGATGATGGGCGCGACGATTCACGGTCAAGGCGCTCGCGGTCAGCCCACACGATGTAGCCGATGATGAGCGGAATAAGCAGCCCATGTGAATAGTTCTCGTCCGTCCACCAGTCATAACCCAGCTTTGAGAGCGTGGTCGCATAGACAAAGACGATAGGGTAGTGGGCTAGTTTGAGTTTCCAAGCCGCATAAACAACGCCCGATAATTCCAAACTAGCCCACTACCCGATGTTTCGCCCTTTCAGGTTTTTCTCCTTGTTACCGGATTGTGACGTTTGCGCTATTGCTGCGGACGCCGCCGATGATCAGAGTCAAACTGACATTTCCGGCTCCATTCAATTCCGCCGGCAGGATGACATTGACCTGATCGAGACCGCGGTAATTGCCCTGCGCGCCAGCATATTCGACCGTCAACCCGAAGATGCGCCCGTCGCTTGCGCGCGCTTCGACGGCAATAGATTCCGCGTAGTTCGCGACTACGCCGCTATCTGTCCGAATATCGTTGCCGGTGTTCGTATTAGCCGCGCCGCCTCCGCTGACACCTGTCGTCAGGATTGTCAGGCGTGTGCGCTTGTCCGCGCCTGCAACTTGCGGAGTGATTACATCGAACGCTCCTTTGGCGAAGGTAACAGCGTTGAGCACGACTGCGTTGCCTGCGCCGTTTCCGTCAACCGTAAAGATAGCCGGAGCGAGGGACGTGATAGTCGTCGTGCCTCTTGAGACCTGGCCATCCAGCGAGGTCACCAGCACTTCCGCTTCGCCGCTTGCCAGATCGGTTGGCACGTAGAAGTTGACCTGCGAGGGTGAGACGGCGTAAAGCTGCGCGGCTTTTCCGCCGATAGTGACGCTGATGCCGGAAATTTCATAAGGCACGTTATCTGACAGCACAGCATATCTTGACTCTGTGGCGAATGGGCTTCCCGCAGCATTTCCAAGAATCATGCCCAGACTGCCGGGTGCAACTGCCGTTGCGAGACTTGCGCTTGAGCGCGTATCTGTCAAACCAATGACCGGAGCGTTCATCACAATAGAATTGGATGCATGAGCGGTCTCTGTCAGGTTTGACCCGCTGCTTCCGTTCGGAGACATCAGGCTTTGTGTCTGCTTGAGATAAGACGCCGCAATCTGCAAGCGACTCTGAACGCTGCCTGAAGGAGCATGTGCGGTGGAGAGTGCGGCGGCGGCGCGCGAGAAATAGAGCGCCGCACGCAACGCACCATTTATCTGGGTAGCAGCCGGGAATTTTTGGGCCTCTGCCATAAACGCAGCATAGGCCTGCTCGATGTTCACGACCAGTGGCGCAATCTGCGCTTCGGAGACATTTGCCCCGGAAGTGAGGGTTGTGACGGTATTGAGCGCATTAGAGATAATACCGGGCGAAACAGTGGAAGCAGGCGGAGGAGTCTGCACCACGTTATTTGATTCTAGCCGTAAGTTGTCGAAGATCGCTTTACCCGGCGCACTAACAGCAGCGAATGTTCCGGCATAAATTTCGCCGCGCAAAGCGTTGATCGCAATTTGTCGTGCAACCGTGTATTGCGTAGCCCATGTCGCGCCGTCAGCACTGGTTTCTAAAAGAATCATATTCTGCGCTTTGTCGTGCTTGAAGCGCCAGAAGCGGTGCTGTGCAGGATTGTAGCCGACACTGGATGACACCTTCGCACCATTGACCCTGCTCTGGAAGTATAAAGTTCCGTCCTCGACGACGAACCTATACCAGTTGTTCTGATCAATACCGACGGCAAAAACAGTATCGGAATTTGAACTGCCCGACTGCACTGCTTCAACCGAAGCACTTGCATCCGTCAAATCCCATAAGGAGGCTGAAAGATATCCCCCACAATGCGAGCCTGAAACGCCGGACATCAGCGTGATTTCCATCCGTGAGTTCTGCTCAAGAACAGGCACTTGCGGATCGTATGCTCCAGCCCCTTCGTTGAGCGTGGCCAGGTTCCACTTCGAAACGTCGCGTGCATTGTCGTTGAAATCGTCTGAGAATGATGCCATAGGTGTAGATGTAGGCATCGGGGTTGAAACCGGAGCAGGAAGCGGCGTTGGCGTTGGCACCGGCGTTGGTGCTGGTGTCGGCATCGGCGCGGGTGCCGGCGTTGGGGTTGGCGACGGATTAGGAGACGTACTTGATTTCGCTGCGTCCAACAGGTCAATATTGCAGCCCACATCACTTCCATCGGTTGCACGTCCCTTATACTGGCTGTCACCCGCGAGCCGGTAGTTACCACCCGCAAAGTTCACAAATCCGACAGCATCCAGCGTCGGGTAGTAGTTTCCCGTGGGGTAACTTGTATTCGGATCATATAAGACTGCTTGCGCTCCGATCATGAGATTGCTGACAAGCAGACTGCCCGGGAAATACGTCATCAGACTATCGTTGCCAACACCGTGACTATCGCCGACGAAGCCATACTGATTGTGCATCACAATGTTGTTGCGAAACACAAACCCCGTGTTCGCCACTCCATACGCGGTCGCAATGTTCCCATTCTGAATCACCGTGTTATGCTCGACCACCACTCCTTCTGTCTCCGTCATCA
>JACCVS010000591.1 GCA_013698055.1 Acidobacteriota bacterium | reverse complement strand
CCGAACTCGAACGTCGCATGATCGCCGAAGCCCTGCGCAAACATGGTGGCAACATCTCACGTGCCGCCCGCGAACTCGGCCTCACCAGACGCGGCCTCTACCTCAAACTCGAACGCCACGAGATGAGTGCCAGCGCCTGAATCCTTGAACCTACTTTCTGGGCGGAATAATCTTATGAGGGGCTAGTTGAAGCGAATAGTTAACGTGAGTTCGGGATAAGAATGGGAGGAGAGAGCCAGATTTCGTAAGATGGAGTTCGCCAAAACACCCATCAAGACGAAAGAGGCTCTCTCACATGGACATTCTACCCGTTTACTGTGACATCGACGATTTCTGCCAGTTCTTTGAACCGCTCTGGAAGCAGCGATTACTCTCGGCGGGCGAGCGTCGGCGTGACCGCGCGGCTCGCCTCTGCCTGTCGGAAGTGATGATGATCGTCGGAAGTGATGACGATCATCGTGCTCTTCCACGCTTCGAGTTATCGTAACTTCAAGGCTTACTAAACCGAGCACGTAATGAAGCATTACGCCGGAGCGTTTCCACGGCTCGTCAGCTACCACCGCTTCGTGGAGTTGATGCCATCGGCGCTCGTCCCCCTGTGCGGCTACTTGCAGAGCCGGAAGGGACGATGCAGCGGCATCTCTTTCATTGACTCGACCTCCTTGAAGGTCTGTCATAACCGGCGCATCCACATGTACCGCGTCTTCGACGGGTGCGCGCGGCGCGGCAAAACATCGGTGGACTGGTTCTACGGCTTCAAGCTGCACTTGGTCATCACCGACTGTGGCGAACTGCTAAGCTTACGGCTCACGCCCGGCAACACCGACGACCGGCGACCCGTGCCGGAGTTGGTCAAAGACTTGTTCAGCAAGCTCTTCGGCGATAAGGGCTATATCTCGCAACCTTTATTCGAGACGCTTTATGATGACGGGCTACGACTCGTGACCAAACTGAAGAACAAGATGAAGAATCGCCTGCTCTCCATGTTCGATAAGATTATGCTCCGTAAGCGGGCGATCATCGAGAGTGTGATCGATCAACTCAAGAACATCTCGCAAATAGAGCACAGCCGACACCGCAGTGTGTCGAACTGCTTCGTCAATTTAATCGCTGGGCTTGTAGCCTATACTTACCGGGAGAAGAAGCCGTCACTCAACATTCGTATCAATGAGCAGTTGCAACTCCCGGCAATCGTTTTCTGAGTTCGCTTATCCCGAACTCACGTTACTTTAGAACTACTTTAGTTACACTTGAAGTGTAACTAAAGTAGTTCTATTTATTATTCTTTATCAAGCGTTTTTGGTGATTAAAAATATATTCAGACGTGGAGATGCGCGAAGCGTTTGAAGCAGATGATGCTCACCATAGCCAGAGAAAGGAGCACGGGTGCTAAAGTTTACCAAACATCAATTCATAAGGCACTCACGGAGACGAACACGCCCGAAGAAGATGGCCTGTATAGGCGACGTCATATTCATCATGCCTCTCAGCTTTTGGATAGGATAACGATTGTGAGAGATGGTCGCGCCTTTGAAGTGCTCGGCGTCTTTCATCTTCATACCTGCCATCACTCGCGTTTGATCGGCCCCAGCGTTTCGTCCAACCAACTGTTCGTCTTCGTCACAAAGAACTCGATTGGTGGGATGTGCGAACCCTCGTATATCACTAATCGCTTTGGCTCGCGCAGCAATTTGTAGAGCGGTTCGGCTCTGGTTTTCAAGGAAATATTCTCGTCGTAGCGGCCGTGCGTCATCAGTTTGGGAGCGCGGATGTGCGGGGCGAAGTTGATCGGATTGGCCTCGGCTATGTATTGTGCTTCGGATTTCTCCACCCCGGCGCCCTGCAGAAGAACCGAAGCATAGCGGTTATCGACCGCCGCCAGTATGAGCCCGATGGCAGAACCGGCGCTCGGCCCGAAGAACGCGATGCGGCTCGCGTCAATGTCCGTTCTCGTTTCCAGATAATCTAACCCCCGCCGCACGTCGGTAATCCGGTTGACGATCTGTTCGCGGTACTCGACGGTCGTCGCCTCCGGCGCGACGTAGCCCTCCGGCCTGAGACGCTCCATATAGCCTTTGACGACCACCCCGAACGCCGCCCGGCCAGACTTAATGATCGGAGCGAGGCGATCCTCCATCGAAGCAGACAATGAGCGCCGCCCACTTTCCACGTCGCCGGCGGGCGCGATGTGGATCACCTGTAAAGGTCTGGGGAAGTTCTTCGGCAAATAAAGGTAAGCTATCGCTCGCTCGCCGTCCGCGCCGTTGAAGGTGATCTTCTCCCGCCTCCACTCAGGCGTCTCCTGAACTTCGACGATCTGGGGGTCGAGCGGCGTCTTGTCGTAGTGGTAAGAGTTGAGCCAGATGTTGAAACTCGCCTCGCTTGAAACGGCATACACAGGAATTTCTTGTTTGATCTCGATGCGCGCTGCGCCTTGATCGCCGGTCGCGCCGGCGGAATTGAGCGAGAGGCGAAAGCCTATTTTGTTCGAGCTGTAGAATCCCGGGAAAGTGCCGTATTGGGCAAATGTGTATGAAGGATCGCCCCACGCGCCGCCGGTGGCGACGAATCCCTGTGATGTCTCATTAAAACACCACTCGGAGGCATTGCCGGCCATATTGTAGCCGCCGAAGGGACTCATCCCGAACTCCGAGCTGCTCACGGGCAGGGTGCCGTTGTTGTTGAAGTTGGCGCGGTAATCGAGCGCGTCTCCCGGATAGAAGAGACCCCACGGCATGTTATTACCAAGCGCCCCGACGTTCCCATTGCGCGCGGCTTTCTCCCATTGAAAAATGGTCGGAAGCTGCTTGCCTCTGAACGCGGCGTAAGCCGCCGCTTCGTACCAGGTGATGTCTGTGACCGGATACTCTGCCTTGCCTTCGGGGAAATTCTGATTCGACCAGCCGCGCGGCCCTTGCAGTCCCGTATGGTCTTTGAACTCCTTCATCGCCTCTTCCCATAATAGAGTCTTGCCCTCTTTGACGAAGGGGTGCTGCCAGTACTGTTTCTTCAAATAGCCGCCCGTGTTGATGAACTCTTTATACTCCTGATTGCTCACCTCATACTTGTCTATGTAGTAATCGTCGAGCCGCACGCGCGTCTCGGTGGGCCGCGCCCACCCGACCAGCCGGTACTCACTGCCCGGCACGAAGGCCATGCGTTCGGGCAGCTTGTCGGCGGCAATCAGTTTTTGTTCGACGCGAATTGGCGGAGGTATAATGGTGAAACTGCCGGAGCGCCTGATCGTGCCTGACACCGTTCCTTCTGTTTTTGCGTAGCCGTCCTTTTCGATGTAGAGGACGTATTGGCCGCGCGCGATCCTTAGGTTATTGATGGGCGTCGTGCCGACCGATTGGCGCGGTGGGAACTGGCCCGAATCGTCCGGGGAGAAACGCTTGAGGTAGACCTCGGCCCCCGTCGGCTCTGTCGTCACCGTGAGGGTGTCAGAGATGGTAGGCATCAATCGCGTGATCGTCGCTTCGTCCGGCA
>JACCVS010000575.1 GCA_013698055.1 Acidobacteriota bacterium | reverse complement strand
ATGGATTGTCAGTCGAAGATGAATTGAAAATCCTGCGCGCGATCAAGAGGTTGAACGATGAAACGCTGCTTCGGTATGTCCCGACGTTTCTCGGCGCGCACGACATCCCTGATGATTACCGCGAGCGGCGCGAGGATTACGTTACGCTCGTCGTCGAAGAGATGTTGCCGCGCGTGGCGAATGAAAACTTGGCGGAATACGCGGACGTGTTCTGCGAGGAGCGCGTCTTCACCGTCGAAGAGTCGCGTCGCATCCTGACGGCTGCACGCTCGCTTGGGCTTGGTTTGCGTCTTCACGCAGATCAATTGTCGCTCTCCGGCGGGGCGCGTCTGGCGGCTGAACTGAAGGCTGCGACCGCCGATCATCTTGAACATACGGACAAGGGCGGTATCGCGGCTTTGAAGTCTGCTAATGTTCAGCCGGTGCTTCTGCCCGGCTCGGTTTATGCGCTCGGCTCCGCGCGCTATCCTGCGGCGCGCGAGATGATTGATGCTGGCCTTGCCGTTGTTCTCGCAACAGACTTCAATCCAGGCTCATCGCCCACTCCGTCTATGCCGATGGTGCTGTCGCTCGCTTCCACCCACATGAAAATGACGCCCGCCGAAAGTCTCACCGCCGCGACCATCAACGCCGCTTACAGTCTGGGACGTGGTGATGAGATCGGCTCGCTCGAAGCTGGCAAGCGCGCGGATTTTGTCGTCCACGATTGCGATGATTATCGCGAGGTGGCCTACTTTTTCGGCGTCGAGCACGCACACGCAGTTTACGTTGACGGGCAGCGAGCGTTCGGGCGCGGGGCTTAAAGTGAGGCCGCAAGATAGCGTGTGAAAATAGTGCTTGACGCATGAGTTATTGTAATTTATTATTCGCGCCAACACTGGAAAGGAGGTGATCGTAAAATATATGAGTTCTAATCACAGTGAGGTGGCTGAGGCCTAAATCACGGATTGAAAACTTGAATTTGTTAGGGTTTCCGTCCGTTCGTTGCTTAATTTGGTGCGCTTTTCGATAAGTGGCACACGAGCGGCACACAGGCCAATCCCAACAGTTCACCGGAAGGCCGTCCGCGCGAGTCGTGGGCGGCCTTTCCCTTTAATAGCAGAAGGACTGATTTGCGAGAAAAGCTGGTGAAGGGTTAGGCACAAGCACAGAGCGACGTGTCGCCAAGTTCGGGGCAGTGGTGAGATGGTTTTCGCAGAAATAGTAAATGGTCAATGGAGAATGTCATTCCCCATTGACCATTTACTGTGTACCAAATCTGCCTAACTTCTTCAGCCGAATTGACGATTAGCGATCTTGGAGAGAGCGATGGTCAGAGCCGCCGCGCCGAGCGATTTGACGAGCGTCGGATGCTCCGCGTAAAAGTCGCTGATTCTGTCAATGATCGAAGGGTCATCCTTCTGTGCCTGCTCTGCAATCCGCTGAACGGCTTCGGGCGAAACCTGTCCGGCCTGTTCGGGCGTTATTTCCTGTTGGCCGCCACCTTTGAAAATATTGATGAGATCGGAGAGGCCGCCACCGCCACCAGTGGTTGCTCCGCCTCCGCCACCACCCGCCATGACGCGCCCCAGGATGGCTGGCCCGGCATACTTGAGTATCGTGCTGAGAAGACCCGCCTGTTGCTGTGGGTTGGAGTTGTTAAAAAGATTGGCGGTCATCTGACCGAATTCCGGCGTTTCATCGGAGCGAAAAGCTGCGGCCAAGCCGTCGGAGAGCGCGGGCTGCGGCGCAGCTTGCGCGACCTGATCAAAATCGTCATCAATTGTATCCGGCGCTTGACCGGGTTGCGCGCCCTGATACTGCTGTAAAAGCCCGCTGAGTTCTTTCATCAAATCCATGTTAGTTACCTTTCGTTATCGCTACATTTGAAAGCGCGCCGCTCTTTGGCAAATTCTATCGTGCCGGAGGGCGGTCGCTGATACTTGGAGGCTATTTTACTAAGGGGTACGCCCGCAGCTTACTACAGATGGCCGTTAAACTGCTAAGGCGTCGCTTTAGGCGTTGCTGTCGGCGTCGTTCGCTCTGACGGCAGAATGCGTGACGGATCAGGCCCGTCCGGCGAAATATGCGTGTGAACCACCTTCCACGATGTGCCTATGCGCCGGAAGACAAGTGTCGTGCGCCCCGTCGCAGTCTCAGGTGTGCCGTTATAGGTCTGCGACTGCGTCCACAAAAAAGTTACGACCGCACCATCGCGCCCCAGCATCTGTACACGCACATCCCGCTCATCCAGCTTTACATCTTCCAACTTCGAGTAAGAACTTTCGAGGTTTGTTCGCATCTGCGCCCAGCCTCTGGTGACCGTACCGTTGCTGTTGAAGCGAACAAATTGCGGCGAGTTCCAGTAAGCACTTGTGACGGCGTTAACATCTACCTTGCGAATGCCGTCGAGCAGGACATTGAAAGCAGCGAGGACATCTTTCGATGTCGGATCGGCTTTGCTCCCGGCGCGCCTGCCTGTCGTTGCGCGTGGCGTCGGCGTCGGCGTAGCCTGCTGCGCGCCAGCTTCCTCAACACTTTGAGCGGGAGTTTTTGACGGCGTGGAAGTCGAAGTGCGCGGTCGCGTCGTTGATGAATTAGTGTTCTGCGCGAAACCTGTGATGGCGAGCGCGCAAGTGATGGTGATGATAAAGAATAATTTTTTCGACATTACTTAACTCCTTAAAATCGAATTAGGAAAAACTCATGATCCGGCTTCGTGCCAGGGTTCATGACTGCGAAGTCGCCGGGTGGAGCGTTCGCGCCCGATTACGTCAAAGACCTCGAACATGGAGGGGCCGACTGATTGCCCTGTCAGCATCGTGCGCGCGGCGTTGATTAGAAGACCGGGCTTGACACCTGATTCTTCCGCGTAGGCGCGCAAAGCCGTCTCGCTCGTCTCCGTCGTGAATGGCTCAACCGTTTCAAGTTTATCAGCCAGAGCGGGCAGTAGCTCGCGCAGGCGCGGTTCTTTCAAGAGGTTCTTCTTGACGGCTGCCTCGTCAAAATCAAAGTCGTCGGAGAAGTAGGCGCGACCCTGTGCCGAGAAATCCTTGAGGGTGTGGAAACGCTGGCGGATCAAATCAACGGTCTTCTCAAACCATGCGCTATCGTCTTCTTCATATTCTTCGCGCCAGAGCTTTGCGCCGCGCA
>JACCVS010000567.1 GCA_013698055.1 Acidobacteriota bacterium | reverse complement strand
ATCTCGGCCAACGGCACGCTCGGCGCGCGGCTCGGCCAGTTGCGCGTCTGGACATACCCGTGGTCTGAGGGCGCGACTCTCATCATGGCGAGCGACGGGGTGAGCGCGTCGTGGGACATGGAGTCTTATCCGGGACTCATCAAGCAAAGCCCTCAGCTTCTGGCCGGCATCATGATGCGCGATTATGGCCGCGACACTGACGACGCGACCGTGCTTGTGGCAAGATGAGTAAGACAGTGACGAGTGACAAGTGACGAGTGGCAAGCAAGAGCTTGTCTTAATCTCGTCACTCGTCACTCATCACTCGTCACTGTTTTCATATGAAAGATATAGTTTCTATTCGTCTTGGAGATGTCTATGTTCGCCGTGAGGGTGACATTGTGAAGGTGCGCGAGCGCGTGCGGCGGCTGGCGCGGGAGATGGGCTTTGATTCGACGACGCAGATTAAGGTGACAACGGCTGTGTCAGAAGTGACGCGCAATATTTACGAGTACGCGAAGTCGGGCGCGATCTCGCTCAGCTTGGCCGAGCGCGGGCCGGATTTCGGTTTGCAGGTCACGGCGCGCGACGACGGGCCGGGAATTGACGAAGCGACGCTGCGCTCCATCATGCGCGGGCAATATCAATCCTCCTCGGGTCTGGGCGTCGGACTCTCGGGCACGCGGAAATTGATGGATGAGTTCGACATTCAAACAAAGCCGAATGAGGGCACGCGCGTCACCCTCGTTAAGTGGATGCCGCGCGACGTTGTCAGCGATGTCAAGAACAGAATTGAGGAATTGCGAGCGCACCTTGGCGAAGATGTCGAAGATTCCGTAGTCGAAGAGCTTCAGCAGCAGAACCGTGATTTCGTCAAGATTCTTAGCGATCTTGAGGACAAGCGCACGCAACTTGAAGAACTCAACGGGCAGCTCAACCAGAGCAATCGGGAATTGAATGAGGCCAATGCCAAGCTGCGCGAGCTGGCCGAGATGAAGGAAGAGTTTCTCGCGCTGACGACACATGATTTGCGCTCGCCGCTGACGGTCATCAGCGGCGTCATCAGCTTCTTCACCTCGGGACGCTTGGGTGAGCTTTCGCCCGAACAGAAGAACATGGTCACGATGATGGAGCGCAACACGCAGAGCCTGATCGAATTGGTCAACGATCTGCTCGATGCCTCCAAACTCGAATCCGGAACCATGCGCCTCGACCTCGCTTCGTTTGATTTGCGTAATGTGATTAAAGAGTTGCGCGAGACGATGCTGCTGCCGCTGGCGAAAGAGAAGGACATTCAGTTAGTAGAAACGTTTCCCGAGGATTTGCCGCTCATCGAAGCAGACCGCGCCAAGCTGCGCCGCATTCTCCTCAACCTTCTCTCCAACGCACTGAAGTTCACAGGAAAGGGCGGGCGCGTCGAGATCATCGCAGAGCGACAGGATGAGCGCATTCGCGTCTCAGTCTCGGACACGGGCGTCGGCATCGCGCCCGAAGACGTTGAGCGCCTCTTTGACAAATACGAGCAGACGCGCAGCCGAGCCACGCGCGGCGAGAAAGGCACAGGGCTTGGACTCTACATCACCAAGCAACTCGTCGAGCTTCACGGCAGCGAAATCACTGTCAAGTCGGAAGTGGGCAAAGGCTCAACTCTCTCTTTCACATTACCGATAAAACAGTGATGGGTGATAAGAGAAAACGCTCTTACCTATCACCCATTACCTATCACTCATCACTTTTCTTATGCACTATCACTTAATCGGAATCTGCGGAACGGCAATGGCTTCGCTCGCCGGAATGCTTCAGGCGCGCGGGCACAAGGTCACAGGCTCGGATGAAAACGTTTATCCGCCGATGTCCACGATGCTCGAATCCCTCGGCATCCCTGTTATGCAGGGCTATGATGCGGCGCATCTTAATCCAACACCTGATTGCGTGATCGTGGGCAATGCCATCCCACGTGGCAACCCGGAAGTCGAAGAGACTTTGAATCGCAGGCTGCTTTATCGCTCGCAGGCCGAGACAGTTAAGGAAGAATTCATCCGTGGCCGCCGCTCGCTCGTCGTCGCCGGGACGCATGGCAAGACGACGACGACGAGCATCGCCGCCTGGGTGATGGCTCAGGGCGGACTCGACCCGAGTTTCCTTGTCGGCGGCGTCGTGCAGAATTTCGACGCCAGCTTTCGCGTGACGAAGAGCGACTACCTCATCATCGAAGGCGATGAGTACGACACGGCTTACTTCGACAAAGGCCCGAAGTTCATGCACTACCTGCCAGAGCTGGCGATTGTCGGCAACATCGAGTTCGATCACGCGGACATCTACAAAGACCTCGACGCCGTCAAGACCGCCTTCCGCCGCTTGATGAATCTAGTGCCCGGCAATGGTCGTCTGATAGTTGGTTGGGATAGCCCGCACGTGCGTGAAGTAGTCGCAGAGATGGGAGAAAAACTCTACACCCGTCTGGAAACTTTCGGCACGTCTGACGATGCGACGTGGCAGGCGCGTGACATTGATTACTCCGGGGAGATGGCGCGCTTTCGTGTCTTTCGCGAGGGCCGTGAATGGGCGGAGTTTGAAACGCCGCTCATCGGAGACTTTAATATTCGCAACTGCCTCGGGGTCATCATCGCCGCTGATGCGTGGGGAATCGGGAGCGAATCAATCCACGAGGCGCTTCGCACATTCAAGAGCGTGCGCCGCCGGATGCAGGTGCGAGGCATTGAGCGCGAAGTCACGGTGATTGACGACTTCGCACATCACCCAACCGCCGTGCGCGAAACTCTTTTGGCGCTTCGCACCAAATACAAAGACCGTCGCGTTGTGGCCGTCTTCGAGCCGCGCTCGTGGTCTTCGCGCCTCGCCGTCTTTCAGGAAGACTACGCAACGGCTTTCCAGACGGCTGATTATGTCGTTATCGCCAGCGTCTTCGACAGCGGCAAAGCCACTGAAAAAGGGCGCGTGCTGGACACCAATAAACTGATCGAAGACATCAGCGCGCAGGGCAAGCCCGCGCTTCAAATCGAAGGCGCGGACGAAATCGTGCGCCACCTCGCGCCTCAATTGCGCGCTGGCGATGTCGTCGCCATCATGTCCAACGGCGGCTTCGGCGGCATTCACGAGAAACTGCTTCAGGCGCTTCGCGAAAAGCAGGAGTAGCTGCCTTCACCAGTGTTTCACCGGGCAGAGCATGGGTGGGTAAACTTATTAGCAACATTCCTCGGCAGATTCCAGGGATTCTCACACTCCATCACACTTTCATGAATTATTCGTAACTCTGGCGAAGCCTGCGGCGAGTAGAGATTGCTGATGAAAAAGGCAACCGGAGGCTGAGGCACTTTGAAAGAAGTTTCGTTGTTTGAGGAAGCTCTTAAAATCGCTGGAAATGCTCGTGTGCAGGACCTGGGAACGATTCCGACTATCGCGCGTTGCGATTTTGACGAGCGCTTGACCTTTCTCCTTCGCGCCAAGGTTCCCTGCCTTGAGTACATCAGTTTGATGATCGAAAACGCTCTGCTTCTGAG
>JACCVS010000504.1 GCA_013698055.1 Acidobacteriota bacterium | reverse complement strand
ATCGCAGAGCCTAAATTTCGTCTGCTCGTTCGACACTTTGCACTCGATTTATGCGCCAGCGATGTGGCCCAACTGACCGGGCTTTCGCATCGCACCACGATTACGATCTTTGGCAAAATCCGCCAGCACATCGCTGGCGAATGTGAACGTCAATCGCCCTTCAAGGGCGGCGATGTCGAAGTGGATGAGTCTTACTTCGGCCCGCATCGTGTGCGCGGCAAGCGCGGTCGTGGAGCGTCGGGTAAGACCATCGTCTTCGGGTTGCTCAAGCGCGACGACAAGGTTTATACCGAAATCGTCCCGGACTGCAGAAAGGCTACTTTACAAGCCATTATTCGAGGCCGCGTCTCAGTTGATGCCGTCATTCACTCCGACGGCTGGCGCGGTTACGACGGACTCGTTGATGTCGGCTACTCGAAGCATTATCGAGTCCATCATGGCGCTAATGAGTTCGCCAATGACCAAAGTCACATCAACGGCATCGAGAGCTTCTGGAGCTATGCCAAACGACGCTTGCAGAAGTTCAAAGGCGTGCCTGCGGCCAGTTTCAATTTGCACTTGAAGGAGTGCGAGTGGCGGTTCAACCACCGGCACGATAACTTGTACCTTGAACTGTTAAGACTGCTGCGGCATCATCCGCTGTGACACTCTTAACTTCATCAGACCCAAAGCAATTAGAATTATTTACAGAAAGGGCCAACTTGCAGAACGAATTAAAGCAGCAAATATTTTGAAAGTAAAGGTATTTTTTTGAAATTCTTCTTGACATATCTCGTTCGTGCTCTTATTTTTCAATTTGTTCTAAAACCGCCTCTAATGGCCAAACATATTGCGACATCACCAAACTATCCTCGTCAGTTGCCAGGTGCCTTGGGACGAACAAGAGCAACTTGAGGAGAACATCTTTCGACAGGAAATCCGGCATTTCGTCTCTTTGGGTTTCCGGGATATGTACATCTTCGGCACCGCCGGTGAGGGACATGCTGTTGATACCAGTCGGTTCGAAACGATCGTTAAAGTCTTTCGTGAGGAGACTATTCAGGACGGGATCACTGCAATGGTGGGGGTCATCGGCCTGTCGACGGCTAATGTTGTTGAGCGACTGAAGATCGCCTACGGAGCAGGCTTCCGCTATTTTCAGATTTCGCTCCCTTCCTGGGGGGTGTTGGACGAAGTGGAAACAATGCGATTCTTTCGGGATGTTTGCGGCGCTTTTCCCGACAGTAAGTTTCTGCATTATAACTTGCTGCGCAGCCGCCGGTTGCTCGGCGCAGCGGAGTATCGCAAAATCGTTGATGAGATTCCCAACCTGGTGGCCACAAAGAATACTGGCACAACCGTGGCGGGAACGATTGAGTTGATGAAGACCGTGCCTGAACTTCAGCATTTCTTCGGTGAAGCGATGTTTCCAACCGGCTGTCTTTTTGGTGAATGCTCGCTTCTCAGTTCCTTCGGTCCGATGCTGCCAGCTAAGACTAAAGAGTTCTTTGAGGCAGGACGCGCTGGGCAGATCGAAAAACTTTTCCTGCTTCAGGCCGAATATCTTGCCGCTGTGGCAGAGATCCAGCGCCCGATTCAGGGGACGAACAGAATGGATGGGGCTTACGATAAGATGTGGGTGCGTTTGAGCGGCGTGCCCATGCCGCTCCGGCTTCTTTCTCCCTACGAATCATTCTCTGAAAACGTCTTGGACCAGTGCCGAAAGATTCTCACGGAGCGTTATAGCGATTGGACACAATAGATACAGCAGGATCGGTAACACGATCTGAAATCTTTCAGCAGCCGGTACTATGGGAAAATACCCTCGCGCGGGTGCGAGAGTTCGACTTAAGTGAGTTTGACCAAGAGACGCCTGTTGTAATTACCGGCGCGGGCACATCAGCTCATGCGGCGACTGCGATTGCCGCGGCATGGCCGAGCGCGCGTGCTATTGCGACCACGGATCTGCTCACTGATCACGAAGATTGTTTTGGCATTTCCGGGATTCTGCTTTCCTTAGCACGTTCGGGCGATAGTCCCGAGAGCGTTGGGGTAGTTAAAAGAATTCAGAAATTGTATCCAGCGATACGGCATTTCGCGATTACGTGCAACGCCGAAGGGCGACTGGCCAATTATCCGGGGGTCAAAGGTCTCCAACTTGACGAGAGAACAAATGACCGGAGTCTAGTCATGACGAGCTCCTTTTCCAATCTGGTTCTCGCCGGTCTCGCCTTCAAACACTTCTCCGAGTTGGAACAGGCTCTTCCCCGCATTGCGGTTGATGTCGGAAATTCCCTTGCCGGACTGGATGAGAAAGCGCGTGCAATCGCCGCGCGTCCCTTTTCACGGTCTGTTATCCTCGCATCCAATTCACTGCTCGGGGCAGCGAGAGAGGCGTCGCTCAAGATTCTTGAGATGACGGCGGGACAGATTCCCGTCTTAACGGAAACATACCTTGGCCTTCGTCACGGCCCGATGAGTTTTCTACGAGAAGACACGCTGGTTCTCTGCTTTCTCTCATCGTCACCTGACATTCGCCGTTACGAACAGGATCTTCTGGAGGAACTTCGCGCGAAAAATCTCGGAGAGGTTGTCGTCATCACGCCCGTCGAATTAGGCGTATCGGTCACGCACCAGATACGTGCGATGGCGCCTCTGCTGCCGGATCGTTTGCGAACTCCTTTTGAAATCGTCTTCGCTCAGCTGCTCGGTTTGCATTTGAGTTTAAGAGCTGGCCTTGACCCTGATAATCCGAGTCCCGAAGGTGTCATCAACCGCGTGGTTCAGGGCGTCCGCCTCTATGAGGATTGAACGGGATCTGAAACATTTAGCGGCTGGAAATGTGCAGGCCGATCTGTTGACCAAAGCTAAGTGGCTGCAGCAACCGACTCACGTGCGTTCGGCCGTTCAAATGAATCAATGCATCACACAATGATGATCTGTCAGCAGATCGTGATTATGTTTGCCACTTTGTAGGTCGGATTGGGCTATTGGGGCTCATCAAGAGGAGGTTACTTGCAAGACGCACAAAGTGAGAATACGACCAGCCGGGACGTTCTGCTGAAAGAGTTCGAGCCAATTAGCATGCTCCGCGTTCCGCAGACGCAGATAGCAAAGCCGCGCTTCCCGGTGATTGATTTTCACGCACATCTCACATGGGGTCCGGTCCTTGGTATGGGCGAGAAGGTCACGGTCTTGGCCGAGCCCTCGGAACTCCTCCTTACAATGGACGCGAAAAATGTTCGCATGATGGTGAACCTGACCGGCGGATACGGAGAAGGTCTGCTCGATTCCATACGTGTTCACGCAAAGACAAATCCGGATCGCTTCGTTGTCTTCACGGAGCCCTGGTGGAGTCGTGTGGCCGAGTCGAACTACGCCCGTTTTCAAGCGGATGAGATGGAACGGGCGCATCAAGCTGGAGCGCGCGGACTGAAGATTCTTAAGATTCTCGGCCTGTATGCGCGCGAGCAGGTCAAGACCGGCCCTCTTATCAAAGTGGACGATACGCGTTTTGATCCGATGTGGGAAGCGGTAGGCGCACTGAACATGCCCGTGCTCATTCATGTCTCTGATCCGCGAGCGTTCTTTTTACCGATAGATCGGTTCAATGAACGTTGGGAGGAACTTCAAGCGCATCCGGATTGGTCCTTCTACGGTGGGGATTTTCCGAACAATCGGGAATTGCAGGAAGCGCGACGGAGAGTTATGACCAGGCATCCCCTGACACAATTCGTCTGCGCCCATGTCGCTGATTCTGAAGATCTCGCCTACGTCTCCGAATGCTTGGACAGTCACCCGAATATGCACATTGATATCTCCGCGCGGATCGCGGAACTCGGCCGGCAGCCTAAGACGGCGAGGCGGTTTTTCGACAAGTATCAGGACAGGATATTATTCGGCACCGATGCCATTCCGAAAGGCTTCCTAGACATTCCGTATCAGACCTTCTCCGAGGAGTTGTACGATATCTATTATCGCTTCTTGGAGACGGAGGACGAGTATTTTGATTATGCTCCGGCGCAAATCCCCCCGCAGGGGCGCTGGCGCATCTACGGAATCGGGCTGCCAGAAGACATCCTCCGCAAGGTATACTGGGAGAACGCCGCACGCCTACTCGGACTGGATATGACCGATTTTGCATGAATTATGTACTCCTCTATCATTGAGGCGATTGGTGCCACGCCGTTAGTTGAGCTATGCAGGTTCTCGAAGCGCGTCGAGGGCCGCATTCTGGCCAAACTCGAGAACCTCAATCCGGGAGCTTCCAAGAAAGATCGGATCGCGCTTCAGATCATTGAAGATGCGGAGCAGGCTGGCACATTGCAGCCGGAACAAACCGTAGTCGAACTCACGAGTGGCAATACGGGGACTGGACTAGCGATTGTTTGTGCCGTTAAGGGATACCGGTTCGTGGCGGTTATGTCGAAGGGAAACTCACCGGAAAGGGCCTGTATGATGAGCGCCCTGGGAGCCGAGGTGGTTCTCGTGCCACAAGCGCAAGACGCGATTGTCGGACAGGTTTCCGGCGAAGATTTAGCGCTCGTCGAAGCAGCAACGCAGCGAATCGTCACGGAAAGGAATGCATTCCGCGCCGACCAGTTTCGTCTCGCATCCAACTTTCGTGCCCATTACCTGCATACCGGCCCTGAGATACTGGCCCAATCAAACTATCCGATAGATGTATTCTGTGATTTCGTTGGCACAGGAGGCACGTTCGCCGGATGCGCTGCTGCTCTAAAGGAAGCGAACAACTCGACGCGTTGCTATATCGTCGAACCGGCGGGAGCGGCAGTGTTGTCCGGCGGAAAGGTTAAAGACCCGAAGCATCGTATACAGGGCGGAGGTTATGCGCTCACACATCTGGCTATGCTCCGACCAGAGCACGTGGACGGCTTCGTGCAGGTCACTGACGAAGAAGCGATCGCGTGTACGCGCGACCTCGCGCGATCCGAGGGCATCTTCTCCGGATACTCTTCAGGCGCGAACCTCGCGGCAGCTGTCCAACTACTCCGGGGCGAGATGCGCGGCAAGAGTGCGGTGGTTGTCATCTGTGATTCTGGTTTGAAGTACATGAGCACAGATCTTTGGCTTATATAAACGCTTCGCAATTTCGGACGCTGATTACTTATGGAGCCGACCCGCTCGGCGGCTGATTGACGATCAAACGAAACCTCTGCATTGTGATCGTCTGGTTTATGCCGGAGTAGTTGCCGCCGCCTTCAATTGATTTTCCGCCGTAGGGATCATCACCTCCTACATGGCCGAACAAAAAAATGTCCCCGGTTGCTGAATTTTGTATGGAGCGCGGGTAGTAGTTCGAGGGCGTTGTTCCTGTGAGCGGGATCCAACTCGCGCCATTGTCGTTCGTGTAGGAATTTCCTGACGTAGCAAACTGGATGATCACGCCCTCACGTGTAGCCAGCAGTTCGGGATGGCCCGAGTGCGGTAAGTTGCCCGGATTACCCAGCGTCGTCTCATCTAGAACCCAGCACCCGCTCGCAGTTTTATCCGGGCATTCGGAAGCTGGCCTGACCTTGAGTATTGCCTGCTTGCGTATTTGTGTTCTGCTTGTCGCGCTCCCTTTCGTGCGGAAAAGCGCAAGCAAATCACCGTTAGCGAGTTGGGCCGCATCCCATTCATTGGCAACCAAAATCGAGGCTGAGATTTCGGGCATACCCCTTTTCCACTGGCCCTGCTCTGCCGCCGCAGCCGAGGCAGCCACCAACAACATGTTCGTGGCCCCATCAAGAGATGCGCAAGCACCGCTCGTCCCGCCTCCGGCATAACGCCATGACTGCCCGAGCGCGATGTAACGACCATCCTTGAGTTGTCTGATCCGGCTTACTTGATACTTGCAAACCGACGGGTCTTTGATGACCACCTGCCCAGCCGCTCCAAGCGCAGGCCATCTGGCTGGATAGACGCCACCCTTCGGTTTGAGAACCTGTAACATCGCCGTATAAGGTATCTTCTTCACGTTACGCATGTCGTCCCCATTGACGCGCCGTATAAGTGTTCCGTTCGAGAGAGCGATTGTCGGCTGCGGAGAGAAGGCCGACATGCCTATCGCATGAAAGGTTTCCGTGCGCCATGTGGCCCAGGTTTGGCCCGCATCTGTGGATTTCAGGTAGACGATTAGCGAGCAACGCTGTGTCGTCGGGAGTTTCGATGAGGACGGGCAATCACCGCTCAAGCCGTAATAATCATAACCTTTATCCCAATGCCAATATCCTTTTGGAGCAGGATAAGCGTGTGTCCATATTCTCCCGTCATCGAGCTTGAACTCATTTAATAACTTTTCCGGTGTGAAGGTCCGACCCTGTGCCGGACTGGTCGGCCCGGTGGCCTGGTTGAAAGCCACCATCAGACTACCATCAGGCATAAACCACGCACCCGTCCATTCGCTTGAACGGCAGTTGTTTGTGCCGTCTCCACATTTTTGAGGGTACGAGGAATAGATCGTTTTTTTTTGATATGTTGCGGGGTCAACTTGAACCGTTGTGGCCTGAACCACCGAGGCGGAAGCTTTCGATGAAGGCGCAGTAACGAATACAACCATGCACGCAAACAGTGAGGCGGAAATTAGCATGGCAACATAGATGGAGACGCGGAAACTCTTCGATGGTTGCGAATTCATTTATTGATCCTTTGTCAAAAGTAACTTAGCGGCGACTTTTATAATTCGGAGCTAGCTCACAAGCTTCGCTGCAAGTTTGCAGGCATCGCGCAGGCTCTCCGTGAAAGCAACACCTTTATAGGCGATATCAAAAGCTGTCCCATGATCTACAGAGGTTCGGATAATCGGCAGGCCAAGAGTGACGTTGATTCCGCCCTGAAAATCCAGCACCTTCATCGGAATGTGCCCCTGGTCGTGATACATGCAGACCACCGCGTCATATTTTCCTTTGAGCATATCCATGAAGATCGTATCGGGCGGGAAAGGGCCAAAGACTTCCATTCCTTCAGACTGCGCCCTCTTTACAGCCGGGACAATCTCCTCCAGGTCTTCTGTGCCGAAAGCGCCGTTTTCACCGGCGTGCGGGTTAAGGCCGGCGACCGCGATTCTGCTCGTCAGTCTGAGCTTTGGCAGCACATCGTGTGTCAGCTTGATGACATCAAAAACCTGATCGCGCTTCACGCTCTCGATAGCATTTCTCAACGAGACGTGAGTTGAAACATGCGTGACAATCAACTTCTCCGACGCCAGCATCAACGTGTATTTATCCCGCCCACAAAGCTCGGCGATATAACCCGTGTGGCCGGTAAATCCGGGCTCGCTCAGACGTGTTGCCTCCTTATTCATGGGCATTGTCACTTCGGCCGCGATCTCGCCCCGGAGAGCAAGTTCGGTAGCACGCTCGACATACTTCAGTGCAGCGTGGCCGGATGCCTCTGATAACTCTCCGATCCTCAAGTCCTCTTCTTTCAAGAGTCCCAGATCGAGCACATTGACGAATCCCTCTTTCAAGTCTGAGACATCGCCCGACATTCTAAGCGGCACTTCATAATTCATTATTCGATTGCACGCCTCGAGAATGCTGTAATCACCGATCACGATAAAGCTGCGGGGCAATTCTCCTTTCTTAAACGCGTGCAGGATTATCTCCGGCCCTACGCCACTGCTATCACCCATCGTGATTGCGATTGTCATTATCTCTTGCTCCCTAACATATCCTTTATCCGTATTAAGACATCTTCTGAACCGAAACCACCTGCCTTAGTAATCAGCAGCGGTGCCTTCATATCGGCAGAGACTCTTGAAGCCACCACGCCCGGCAACAGTTCATCCTGTGGCAGCAGGTCCGACCACCCGCGCGCTCGGGCGATGGCCAGTAAAGTGTCCCCACCGAAGACGATCAGCGATCTAAAGCTGGTTCTTTCCAGGACCTGGCCGGTAATCTCACCCATATTCCTGACTATCAGTTGATGTATTTGCGTAAGGTCAAGCCCACGTTCCTGACCAGGGTCCAGGTAAAGCTCAAGGTCTTCAGCTTTCTCCGTAGTTCTTAGAATTAATGATTTCTGATGTTGATCAAGCTCGACGATTCTTAAGATTGTTTGCCGCGTCTGCGCAGATCGGGCGCCGTCTTCTGCCAGAAGCACCTCCGGCGATAAAGTCACAGCAGCAAAGCCACGGGCTTCGGCAAATGCCAACTGTTTCAGCGAAACATCATTGATGCTGCCGCATACCACGAGCATTCGTCCTGGTTCGTAAACCTGTTCTACCGTTTGCTTTTCAAAATCCAGGAGGTCAGGCAAAACTTCGGCGAATCCTGACGAACCGGCTACGGCTTGCAAAAGGTTATTTGTCTTCAGCAGCTCGCCAGCCAATCGAAGGTCATCATCAGTTGTCGCATCAAGGACATAGATTCCTTCCTCGTCAAACTTTACTGAAGCGGGCGAAGAAATCTCCGTCTTTGTCAAGATTCTCGTCTTAATCCATGTTTGATGCTTGATGATTGCGGGGATAAAACTATCAGCAATTGGCTCCCGAGGGTCTCTGGCAAAAACTGTTTGGTGTAGGCGCTTATCGTCAATGTATTGGAAGCCCTCGCGGGTCGTGCGCCCGAGCTTCGGGAAGGCCGGAATGAAAGGAAGGAGGCCGCGACCTGACGCAACCATCAGCGCTTCCAGCTCGCTTCCGATATTCCCCCTTAGAGACGAATCGGTCTTCTTATAAAAGTGTGTTACGCCCGCCTCTATTCCCTGTACAACAGCTTCCCTAACTCGCTGAGCGGCCTTACCCGGAGCAAGATGACGGCTTTCTGTGTTAACGACTATCACCTGATGACCAGCGGAGAGAGCTGGTGCGCCTCTCTTGATTCCGGTCACAACCAACACCGGTATCCCTTTCTTGGCAAACTGCACGCCCGTATCGCTGGCTCCCGTCAGATCATCAGCTATTACTAACAGCTTGGGCATCGCTTGTGTTTCATCTCTTTAGCCGGAATCAAGGCCGGTGGGCATCATTCCCTTGAGAGATGAGTGAGATATGTTCATCGATTATAAATCGGAGTCGGACCGCGCAAATCTCTCCACACTTCATCGCACTGTTCCACAACCTCTGGCGCTAACGCTCCCTCGTCCAGAACCGTCAGATTCTGCTCAAGCTGCTCCATTTTTGAAGCTCCCAGGATGACGCAGTCCGTTATGGTATGGTGCATTAGCCAGTTGAGCGAAAGGCTGATCAGTGAACGTCCGGCTTTTTGAGCAATCGCTTGTAATCTTTCGACCGCATGAAAATTCTGCTCGTGCCAGTAACGATCCTGATACATGCTGTTCTTGTCGAATCTTGTCCCGGGTGTAATCGAGCCGCTGTGGTGTTTACCCGTCAGGAGCCCGCCGGCAAGTGGGTTGTAGGTGATGAGGGAAACCGATAGCTCCCGCGCTAGCGCCACAAACTCCTGTTCCAGTCCTCGCGCCACCAGGTTATACATCTGCTGTGCGATTGTTGCTGGTTGATAGTTCTTCTTCTCTGCCAGACAGAGCATCTGCCCGACCTGCCAACTGGCGTAATTTGAGCTTGCCGGATAGCGAACCTTGCCTGCCTTAATCAGCTCCTGCATCGTCTCCAGAGACTCTTCGAGAGGTACGTCGTAGTCGGGTTGGTGAAGATAGTAGATGTCAAGATAATCTGTCTGAAGGCGATTAAGACTCTCATCCACAGCCCTCATGATGGCTGCTCTTGAGAGCCCCTGCTGGTCCGCGGCTTCGCCCATCTTACCACGCACCTTGCTGGCCAGAACGACCTTCTCTCGTTTGCCACGCAGGGCTTTGCCGAGAAACTGCTCGGAGACTCCCAGTTGATACATGTTCGCCGTGTCGAAGAAGTTGAGACCCCGGTCGATGCAATAATTGACCATGCTCTCTGCCAGGGCTTCGTCCACCTGGCTGCCGAAGGTCATCGTGCCAAAGCAGGCGCGCGATACCATGAGGTCTGTGCCCTTGAGCGTCCGATACTCTATCATTCCTCGCTTTACTCCTTACCTGTCGCGGGTTCCGGATTACGTGGTCGAAGTCTGCTGCAATCAAATTGCCGCACTGTTCAAGAGCGCCAGAGAATTGCAATCTTCAGTACGCAATACTCACTAATCAAAATTCAGCAATAAGCATGAACGTATCCGTTGGGCACAGAATCAGATCTTCTCCTGGCTTGCTATCTCCAGCTCAAGGGTACGCATATACTCCTGCACGCGTTTAGAATCCTCTTTTGCATTTGTCGAATAGTAAACGAGGCCGAGTGCGCGGCGCTTGCGCGTGCTCTTGTTGGCGTCAGCACGGTGAATCATTAAGCTGTGATGCACCAGTAAGTCGCCCGGGCGGGCACTGACGGCTACCTCTTTTCGCGCATCTTTGACCCTGTAATCAGATATGCCTTGTGAGAAGCCTAGCGTGTCGGTCCTCTGGTGTGATCGCATACCGCAAAGGTGCGAGCCAGTGACGTATCGAACGCAACCATTCTCTTCTGTGATCTCATCGAGGGCTAGCCACATCGTGACCGCCTCGTTTGGTTCTAACATAAAATAGTATCCGTCTTGATGCGGCGGCGTTGCGCGACTGAATCCGGTCGGCTTATTAAACCACTGCATATTTTTGCCCATCACAGTGCTGTCCAGTAGAAGCTCGGCCAGTTTGACGAAGCGGTCGCCGAGTATCAGTTTTTCAAAAAAGGAGTCGTACTGGTTCATCCTGACAAGCTGCTTGATTGTATCGGGCTGACTCTTTACTTCAAAATAGATATCTCTGGGAGGTATGCGCGGAACTACCTCTTTAACATACCGCTCTATCTCCCGGCGCAATTCTTCCACTTCATCAGTATTTAGAAATTGTGGTAAGAACACATATCCCTGACGATCAAATTCCTGCTTAACCGACTCGCGGTTGCTGCTCCCATCCATGTCTCATCTCCTAGTTTGATGCAAGACCGGGAGTTGGTTAATGATCATAGCGATTAGCTACGCCCCTGATGTTCATCTTTAGTGTCAAGCTTTGATCACCATGGAGAAACGAACAGCTGGCCGAGGCGATGCTCATGCATCGCGCGAAAGGGGATTAACGAACAGGCTTCTGTGGCGTTGGTTAGCTACGGTTTGGCACAACGCCTTACGGACTCCCGCAACCTGAGTTAAACGATTCAACAGGAGCGCTTGGGAAACTTTGCGGGAATTGTTTTGGCTAAATTGCCGGGGCTTCAGTAACCGGCGACCCGTTGGCGAAGCCTCTCCAGAGTGAAACCGCCTGCACGAACATCTTGCATCAGATCTCCCTCTTCCTTTCGCACCCGTGTAACCATCTCCGGAAGCTTCTCTCGACGCTCTACGGGGATTTCGATAAGCCCATTAATATCTCCGTGCAGGAGGTCTCCCGTACGGATCGTCATCCCATAAATTTGTAACGGGCACCCAACCCGCGCAATGCGGCAATAGGCATGGCTTGCCACAGTCCCACTAGCGAAGTTGTGAAAATTGAGTGCGCGTACTTCATGAAAGTCGCGCACGCTGCCATCTGTCACGAGGCCGATGGCTCCGAAGTTCTTCATCAGGGTGGTCATGACTTCGCCGCTATGCGAAGCGAACTCCCGGTGACTTCCGATCTCCTGCATGACCACGACGGCAGGCTTCGGGCTGGCTTCTATGGCTTCATAAAAGGAGATGGTCTGTTGCTCATCACGAGGCTCCATCCGCGTCATCGTTTCCATCTGCACCGTCACCGCGTATCCCACCATCGAGCCTAACTCAGGATACAGGCAGCGGAGCCAATGAGAAGCAAAGTTCTCAGATCGTGGCCGGACATCGAGAAGTTCAATTGCATTCGACAAAGTAGGTGTGTCGATGGTTTGTAAATATGAAATAAGACTATCCATGTTTCTTCACCTCACATCAGCCGGAAAAATGCCCTTACTGATGACTATTCCAGATATAACTTTGAGACTCACCATGCGGGTGGGGTCTCAAATTCACAATCCCTCTTGTTCTCTCTTCAAACATCATCCAGTTCAATTAACGGATGAACCTGAAGTAGGCCGCCATGCACCCAAACTAATCCACCAGAGCGCCGTCTTTGAACGTGACTGTGCGAATAACCTTTCCCTGCTGATCCCAGTGAGTGGCGACACCTTCCGCTTTGAAGCCTCTCCAGCCGGATTCGATCTTCTTGCGTCCATTCGGCCAGTAGTGTGTCCAGGTGCCGGTGCCGTCGGGACGATGCTCCCAACTCCACAGCAAGACACCGCTTGGAAGCCAGAAACTCTCTTTCCCCATTTTCTTTCCATCCTGATAAATAACTTCATACTTCTTCTTTCGATCAGGGTAGTACCAGGTTTCGGTGCCGTGTCGCACGAAATCACCGTTGGCGCCCGTCCGACTGCTCCATGTAGATTTAATCCTTCCATCGGGATATTTTTCTCCATGCTTCTGGACAACTGAACGGGAGCCTTCCCATTGTTGGTTGGCTTCGCCCTTCTCGCCTGACAGAATCCAAGCTTCGTTCATTTCGAAATGCATCCCGGGATGGTTCATTGAGGTCATCAGGTGAATGACGCCGTTTGCTCCCTGGGCTGCTGCTGTATAGCCAATGGTCCCAAAGTCGTGATCGCTCGGGTTCCCCGCCCTTTTAATGTTCGGGATCTGCCTGGATTCGTGCGGTAGGGCTAGCTCGAGTTTCTTGATGTGCCAGGTTTCTCCTTCGTCATCCGAGAGGGCGACAAATGACCCGCGTTCTTTAATGGTTGCTGGAGCCGTTTCTTTCTCGCCCCAAGCGCCGTTCTCCCCGGGTTTCGCGATCAACTGCCTCTGTGCTAGAGAGTATTGAAAATCGCTCGCAAAGAAGAGGCGATCGCTCTTCAACCTCAGTATCACCGGACGCTGGTTGCCTCCCAGTGCAGCGAATTCCGTCTTAACAGCCTTAGACCATGTCTTTCCCCAATCGGATGAGTACACCTTCGGCATGTACCCATCTATCTCCGTAGTCTTGCCGCCCATCCCGAGAATCCGTCCATCCTTGAGCGGCACGAAGGTCGTATGCCGCCCTGCAGTTCGTCCCCCTGTGTCATACCACGACTTTCCGTTATCCCGGCTGGCCCACAGTATGGAGTCGCCGGCTTTCGCGTCCGAGCCAAAATAGATCGTGCCGTCAGGTCCGCGAAATGCCGAGTTGATCGGCTGCGATTCGACGCCCCCCTTCTGCTCCGTGATAAAGGGGAGCGTCAACTTACTCCAAGTGGCCCCGCTATCGGTGGACGTGGTGTATTTGAAACGCACGTCGCCGAAAGCGCGTCCCCC
>JACCVS010000491.1 GCA_013698055.1 Acidobacteriota bacterium | reverse complement strand
TGCGTTGTTTTAGAGTTCACCGAGCGAAGCCTCACAGTTTAATGTCCTCAATCTTCCACAAGCCCATCCACCTCTCAATAAACCCTTTCTGACGGTCATCAATTAGTCTGATCGGCTTTGGGAGGTTAAAAGGCGGCAGCTCTAAATTCAGATTATGCATACTGCCCGTAATAACGTTAATGTTTTCCTGGATTATCGGAGAGGTGGAAGCGATCAAGTATTTAGATTTGCTCTCCTTGAATTTTGCGAGCGCCCGGAAAACATCACTGAAGGAGAGATGGATGAAAACGTCCCGACAGAATATTACGTCCACTTGAGGTAGATTGTCTTCTGTTATGTCTAAAACCAGAAACCTCCTGTTCTCATTACCATATTTTCGCTGGTTTTCTGCAATTATCTCCGACACGATGTCGGCTCCGATGTATTCCTTCAGATCGAGCCTGGCTTCTTTCATCCAATTGAAATCACCGCAAGGCGCATCCAGTAAGGATTTCGCTTTTATCTCTTTAAGTACCTTGGGAAGATCATCTCGAAGCGCGGCTGTGTAACTTATGGTTGAGCCAGCGCCGGAGCGAGATTCCGGATCGCCCCAATGATTCGTGCGGTATATTTCAGAGAATACGGATTTTTTATATTTAGGCCCGTAAGACAACAGAAGTTTATTGCGGTATAAAAAGTCCAGCATCCACAAAGGCATCTTTGTTTTCAAATAGGCTTTAAGCTTCTTTTGTTGTCCCATACTTTATTCTTTCTCTCAGATTAGTCATTTCAGATTGCTTCACTTATCTTCGCTACGGACGCAAATATACATCATCATATTTGCGCATGTCGAACGAAGGGCTCGCACGGCGATGCCAGCGACAGGGATGCTATCATCTTCCCCGACGAACAGCCGCTTGAGCAACGACGGGGCCTGGTTAGAAACGCCGCGTCGTGCCGGTTGTTTGGTCGGCTCGACAGCCGTCGTGCTCTGGGGCTTATTATTGTTGCCGCCTATCCGCGCGCTCATTATTCGTTGTAGAAGAGATATGTCGTAGAGTCCCCACAGGATGGAGTACCCTTTTGCTTTCACGACGCGGAGGCCTGCGGCTGTCAGCATGACCTCAAACTCACGCCGGGTATAAGCATACTGAAAAAATTGCGGCCCGCCATTCTTGTCCGCCGTGTCAACCTCCGAGCGCGAGACACGTTTCCAGAGTTTCATTTTAAAGGGGGACAAAAGACGCCGGAGCGGACTGTAATAAGGGACGCTAATGAGCAGCGCGCCTCCGGGGCGCAAGACGCGCCGCGCTTCTTTGAGCGCAGTCTCCGCCCCCGCTTCGAAGTGCTCGACGACTCCCCCCGAGTAATAAAGGTCGAAGGTTTCGTCAAGAAATGGTAGCGCCGCAACGTCTCCTTCACACAGCTTTAAACGAGAATCGTAGGCCCGCAGACGTGATAAGGCATCCCGCGCGAAATCAAGTCCGACAATATTCACTCCGCGATCTGCCATGTGTACCACGTACTGACCGTTTCCACAGCCGCCTTCAAGCATATAGCTCCCGGCGCGTGCATACTGCTCAAAGAGCGATTGAAGCGGATCAACCCCGAAAAAAACTTGAGCCGTTTCGATGCCGTCACTGTCTTTCCATACGCTGTCCCACATCTCAGGCGAGCCGCCCGGGTTGGCGTTATAGTGATACATCTTCAACATCGTCAGCACCCTCACGACTAAATGTTATGCCGAGAGAAAATTATTAACTGCTCTCTCGGAGTTTATCTCCGGCGGCTTCGACAAAGACCCGGCAGGAGCTAGAAACCATCCCGGCAATCGAGAGGGTTAAATTCCGGATCAATCTTTAGTCAGTCTTCAGAAGCTCAAATTCATTTTAATTTGGTTGCTTGAAGTGAAGCAGCGATTGCCGGAGTTGCAGGTAGACTGTCACCCGTGAGGCCGTACGGCTGCCTTCGACCAGTCGCATATTCTTACGGCAAACACCGCTACTGCGGAAACGCCCTGCGCCGGAATTATTCTCAAGCTGTCTATTCTCAATACGTCAGCCGTTTATCTATTTTCAACTCGACTGTCGAAAGTAAATTCGCGATTCTCTGTCCTGCTCCACCGTCACCGTATATCAGGTCTGATAGCGCGTGGCCGTTCTCTATGTGATGGCTAACAGCCTTCCTGATCTCTGTCCGGTCGTAGTCCACATCTATTACATTGCGCCCGCGCTCCCGACCGATTTGGCGCGTTCCGATGTTAACGGCGGGCACCCCTAAATAGGAGCACTCACGGATCGCTACGCTGGAATTGCCGACGATGCAACGGCTGTTAAAAATCAGACGAAGGAAGTCTTCGGGGGCCATGTTTTTGAAAAAATGTATATTCTCCGGCTGCTCGATTTCACGAAATGCGCGAATGCCTTTCGATGTCCCGTCAGAGCCAGCATCTACGTTAGGCCAGAACCAGAGAACCGGCAATCCGAGCTTATGCACAGCGTACAGCGTCTCGGTAATATGAGTGCGCGCATCTTCGTGCTCGGTCGTCACTGGATGCTGCATTACTACCAGGTACCCCTGCGATAGATCAACCAACTCTCCGACTCCGCCATATCTCTCGAAAGGATTAAAATCCAGGGCCGAGTCCTGCAAGGTGCGCCCCGCCAGGTCAATGGACGGGCATCCGGTAAGAAACACGAAAGCGGGGTCTTCCCCCATGCGGATTACTCGCTCGGCGGCCAGCTGCGTGCAGACGAAATGTACGTCCGCGAGTTTCGTTACGGAGTGGCGCACCTTTTCATCAATCGAGCCTGTGATTTCGCCCCCCTGAACATGCGCGACCGGAATATTCATATAGGCTGCGGCCAGCGCGGTGGCGATTGTTTCAAATCTATCCGCGATGGTCAACACCACATCCGGCTTTAAGTTATCAAAGA
This sequence comes from Acidobacteriota bacterium, assembly GCA_013698055.1. Taxonomy (GTDB): domain Bacteria; phylum Acidobacteriota; class Blastocatellia; order Pyrinomonadales; family Pyrinomonadaceae; genus QHXM01. The sequence goes on along the minus strand of JACCVS010000491.1, from coordinate 27,188 downwards.
CTGTGGCGAGTTCCACCATGCCCAGACCCGTTGATTTAGCCGAAGTGACCAGATTCTCCCCTTCCAGAATCATGTACACCTGAGCGGCCACGTCGAAGCCGTCTTCTTTTATATAGCGCACTGTATTTCCGTACCGATCCAGCAGAGCGGAAGCGGCCACGACGAGCTGGAGTTCTAGTTCGGGATGCTCTTTGATGGCTTCCAGTGCCGTCTTGATCCTCGCATAGCTCGGCCTGGCCGTTACGACAACACACACTTTACGACGCATCAGTCACGAACCTCGTCCAGGTGATCTTCGATTAATATATCGCCGGCTGCCACGTCCCGGCGCAGGCGACGACCCAAGCTCGCCTCCATCCGGTTAGCCGGGATGCCCGTCCCGGGTTTCTTTGCCGTGAGATGTTCTCGGCGGAGCACCGTGCCTGCTGGCAAGCTGATCTGAGCCACTAAACTTTTCGTAAAAAGGTCGCGCAACGGAGCTACGTCTTGAGCAATAATATCCTTATCCAATGGAGTCGTGCGCATGGCCTCGATGAAACGACTACCCTCCACGAGTTGGCGCAGTTCCGCCGTCGTCACTGAAGCCGGGACATCCGGGCCGAACATCTCCCGGCTCAGAGTGACGTGAATCTCTAATATTTCGATCCCTAACGTGTTCGCGGCCAATCCGGCATAGATGGTGCCGGAATGGTCTGATAATCCGATGGGACAGCCATATCGTTCGCGAAAGAAAGGGATCAGGTTTAGCCCTATCTTATCAGGCGGGCACGGGTACATGGAGGTACACTGTTGCACGACTAAGGGCACCTCTCTTGTTTTAATGTGCTCGACAAGAGCATCAATTTCGCTCAGCGGACTCATGCCCGTGGACATAAAGATCGGTAGTTTCGACGCCAGCATGACCTCAAGCATGGGGTCGTTACTGACCTCGCCTGATGCTACCTTCCAAGCGGCAACGCCGACCCGTTTCAATAACTCAACTGCCTCTAAAGAGAATGGGGAACTTAAAAAGAGAAGTCTGCGCTCGTCGGCATGTTGTTTTAATCCGTGCCATTGCTCCTCTGTAAACTCCATGCGTTGCCAATAGTCATAGCGTGTGGCATCCTGGCGACTAAATTTTACTCGCCAAGGCTCCGCAGGTGTGCTTTCGGCTGCGGCGATGTGAGTCTGGAACTTCACTGCATCAGCGCCAGCGTCAGCAATCGCATCAATAAAGGCGTGAGCGATGCCCAGGCTCCCGTCATGCGCCTGGCCAACCTCACCTATGATCAGGCAAGGCTCGCCGGGGCCGACCACACGCCCGCCCATCTCGAAAGATCGGATCATGCGCTAATCTCCACTACTTCAGACCTCAGAAACTTTTGGAATGGCCTTTTGATTCTCTGATTAGAAATCATCTGATCAATATCCCTGATTACGGTTTCGAGCATTTTTACCAACCTGAGAAGCCATTGCAGCAATGACGATACACCTGTTAAATAACTATTCCACGACCTGCGCGATTAAAAGGCCCGTTTTGAACCTTACTTTTTGCGGCATATCCGTCGTGAAGTAAACAGGCTCAAGCCCGTATTGAGCAAACTCCTTGTATTTGTATCTGAAATAGTCCACGCCCCGAAGGTACGTCATGCCCGATATATTGTTCGCTTCGGCGAATGGTTCGATGAAGACGCAGTGCTTCCGCGTCACCCTTCGCATCTCCTTTAAGACCTGGGTGTATAGATGGGGAATCTGCTCCAGCACCAGGCAAGTATAGGAGAGGTCGAAGGATTTGTCGGCGAATGGCATCTCGAGGGCGCTTCCTTGCTGAAAATCAATGTCTCGAAGGGCTTTCTTTTGCTCTTCGGTCGCCGATTCATAACCGGCGACCGTGAGAAATTTCTGCGGCAGGTCTTCCGGCAGCTCCCGGCTGCGCTCAACGCCGCGCTCGGTTAACTCTATGCCGGCGAAACGCAAATCGGGACTCTTTAAGGCGAGCAGCGCCAGATTTTTCCCCCTGCCGGCACCAACCTCCAGAACGGATTCCACCTGACACCGATTGATTGCCATTGAGAGAAGTTCTATGTAGCCCTTATGAAGAAACCAGCCGTCGGCAAATACGGGCCGATTGTTGGCCAGAAGAATCTCGCGTTTAGCATCTAACTCTTTCGCATACTCTTCGTTACTAGGACTCCAGTGGGATTCATAGAAATCCGACACTGTCTCCTGGTCTCTATTAATCAGGACTTTCAAGTTAAAATAAGCCGATTTTTTTAAGACCGCATAGTACTCCTGGCCAGCCAGCCAATAAAGCTTTGGCCAAGGCGTCGCCACGCGATACTGGTCATTATTAAGGTCGAGGCCGCCATCAGCCCCCTTCAAATCCCACGCGGATATCTGAGAATGCTCTTTTGCCATGGATACTCAACTTCTCTGAAAATTTAGCTCGAAGTTAAACTCCGAGTCGGTGCCGAAAGACGGTTCCGGCGGTATTACGCGGTAAATAAGTACGGCTAGATTCAAGGCGCGTCAAAGTGGCTCTCTCGCGGGGAGCCATGCTGACATCTAAGTGAGTGCAAATCTAGCCGCTTCAGACAGTCCACTTTGATTTGAACCCCAGTCAACTTTGAAATAACGTTGGGAAGACGACGCTGGCGTGACAAAAGTGCTGACTGAGAAAACCCTCTCCCGTTTGGCCGAGAATCCCCCCCTGTGGAACCCATTGGTATTACAGAAAACAAAGGTGCCCGCCCGCCCGGCACAGAGCAGTCTGTCTGAGCTGGCCACTCTCTGCTCCAGTTCTTCCCCCGGAGAATACCCATGTCGCCACAAGTTTTGATACGGGCCTCCGACGCTACTTCCAACAACATACTCCAAAGGGCCTGCCCCGGCATCTACTTCTGAGAAATAGAGGAAAACCTTTACCATGTGCCGATCTTCGGGGTCGCGATGCCATCGTTGCGAGGCAATGGGGGCCCGGTCTGCATCCAGAGGAATCGTATACCACATGTCATGGTGAATAAGTTTTGACCACAACCCCAAATAGGAATTCACAATGTTCAATACGGGCGGGTCTAAGCTGAGTTGTAGCCAGGGGCTATCCCACCTGATAGTCGGGTTTTCATCACGCAGTTTGACCACGTATTCTTTCCAGGCCGCATTGCCATAATTAGATTGATAGCTTTGAATGCTTTTTCTAACATTTTCGCTATTAACGAAATCCTGCGCGGCTTCAGACAGTATGTTCCATCGCTCAGGCTCGCGAAACAATTCATTGAAATGAATGAAACTGACACCGCGAGTCGCCAACTCTTCAACAACCCTGCGTTGAGGCTCGCTCAGCAAGGGTGGGTCTTTCAGATACGCTTGTTTGCTTGGCCCGTTGTGCAGGTGATTTCGATAAAAGTATTTAACATCCAGCCAGGAATACCTGCTCCACTTGAGGGTGCGTCCGGCAAGATGTCTGGGGCTTAAATTTGATTTTAATTTGGGCAAGCTTACTGGCATAAACGGTATCTGGTATATCCAGATATATCAGGGCTTATTTATAAAGTTAACAGCGCGCCTTAGACCTGAAACGTGACTGCTTAGTCTCATTCAAATAATATTAATGGTCAAGCTGACAGTTTAACTTAAACTGAGGCAACGGCAAAATGCCGGTTATGATAGACCACATTTTGATCGCCCCATCGCCTTTCATCCCAAATATCTCTATCGAGCACGATGTATTGGACATCGAATTCTTCTTTTAGCTTCTGCAAATCGGAGAGCGAAAGCTGTGCGTAACCAGCTTTTAGTGCAGCTACAAAGACTGCTCTCGAACTCTGGCCACTTTGGGGCATCTTCTTAAGACCTAAAGCTTGCAGGCGCTCGTGAATAGGGAAGAGAAGCGAAGGGATATACATGCACCACGATAGGTCAATCCAATCTATCAAGTAAGGTCGGTGGGAAAGTGTGGCAAAGCCTGCCATGTAAGGCGGGATAGCAAAGAGCGCTTCCGGTGCAGAGTGCTGTCGTGCCCATTTTTGTACAGCGAGCCAACTCTCAATACGTCCCGGGCCACCACTCAAAGTTAGAACCGCGGCCCGCGCCCGGCTCTCGACAAAGACTAGACCCAAACCCAGCAGTAAGGCTATCAGCACATACATGCCCGCGCGTGTCGAAAGGTTCGTATGCCCAAAGTCCTGCCGCGTCGCCATCACAACGACATTGACAATAATATTGACCAGGAATGCGGCTAAAGCAAAATTATTTTTACCCCAAATGAAATCAAACATTTGACTGTTAAGAGCCAGAGCGCGCGAATATGTGTCCCGCGCCTTGTTCCTGGATGCGCGGTTTAGAATTTTACTTAGCAGTAAGAGAATTGTTAAAAGCGCTCCCACCAACAAGAGGATTCTAACTGACGTAGATAAACCTGGGATTGCCTGCAACAAAATCAAAGTCGCTAGCAAGATGGGCCGATAGTGGTAATGCACGGGAGGCGTTGCAACCATTAACAGGGCTGTCAAAGCGTTCAGCCATGCCAGCCAGGTACCATCATCTATGGATTTTGCTAACAACCCTGCCCAGGCAGCGATGGCTATTATGACAGGAAAAACGGTCGAACGTGTCAAAGCCAAAGGCACAACGGCCTTGATCTTCAGCTTGTCTACCGAAATCAAATTTGCAATTACGAGCAGCAGGCTTGTAAAAAAAATGGCTGAAATATTGACGGTAATATCAGGCGCTTGGCTAAGGGCTATATTATTTGAATAGACGCTTGTAGCAGGATTGATTGAGCCTCTGGTCAGCCAGGGCAACACCGCCAGTAAACAGAATGGCACTATCTGTGCCGCAGGATATAACACAATATTCCATCCTGAGCCGATGACGCTTTTCGCGAACACTTTTTCATCACCACGCACCTTGATGAAATTCCACCAATCGGCCAAGCCAGGTGTCTCCTGTGATGCGCTCTCTACTCTCCGCGAGCGTTTAACGGCTATATAGCTGATAAAAGGAATCGTCCCTAAACCCCAAAGAAGCAGGCATTGGAGGATCACCGACATTTCGATGCCACCTCCGTTTATGATGATCGAGAGGAGAACCGAGAGGCCGACCATTATCGCCAGGATCATTCCATAAATAGGATGATATGAGAATAGGAGTCCGCAAGTCAGGCTGGCCGCTGGCAAATAACCATTAAGCAGCAAGGCCAGCACCCCAGCGCCTATAGCCGTAGCCAGCCTTCCGTGCGTCGGGTCCAGGCCAAAGACGGCGTTCATAATGTAGCCCTGCCCGGATAAATTACTGCCCAATAGCAGTAGCGTTGCTATTGGGCCGGCAAACTCATTTTCGGTTAATGACCGCGTAATTCCATGGATCGCCACCGCTGAGATGACGCAAGTGATCGTGACTCGAAACTTATCAACTGTCACCGGGTCAATTTTCAATAAACGGCAGGGCAGGGAAGTGAGCCATCCGGCAAGCGCCATTTCCTCTTTCACGTAGAGCCATGTAATGGTTTTTGAGAAAATACCCGGTCTGAGTAATACGTGCGATGGTGGAACGCCGTCGGACTGTCCTCCCCCTGCGATCTGTTCAACCTTTCGCGCGTTCGCAAGGCCGAATAATAGCCCGACAAGAACCGTAATAATTATCATTGGATTAGAGCTAGAGTCTATCTCAAAAAACTGACCCAGGCAACGTAGGGCATTACTCCAAAAATGCCCTGCTCCTGACCCGCGCTTCACCTTGATCGCCAAAAGTCACCAGGCACGGCCCTATCAGCAGCGTTGTAGGCCGCGGATGATAAATTCCCTAACTTTCTCGATTTTCCAGTGCGTGCCTGAGACGTTTTGAAGGAGGGCTTTAGAAGCGGGTATAGTGAGACAGATTACGACGTTTCCCTTCCGATTCTTCGGAAGGGAAACGTCGTATATAAGGTATTGGCAGATAAGCTTGCCAAGTCTATAGCTTACCGACTGCTGTCACAGCGCCAGAAAGGTTAGCATTGTTGCCTGAAACCAAGTTGTCCGAAAACGTCTCCATCACCCCACCTGCAACACTAACTCCGGTTGTGTTGTCAAACACTTGATTCGCTGAGATACGCACAGTGGTACTGGCGCTAGACTGAATGCCAGTGCCATTGTTAGATGCCACGCTGTTTGTCACGTTCATCTCCGAAGTGCCGCCCGATGTGTTCTGCGCGATGAATCCGGCGGTGGTATTTCCCGAGGCGACCGAATCACTGACCGTCACGCTCATCAGGTCTTGCGTGTGAACGCCTCTGTTGGTCCTGGAGAGCTGCGTGCGCACGATGGTGGCAGTAGAAGTAGCGGTAGTGGACTTCAAGAAGATACCATTCTGGACGCAGTTTCTGATTGTTGTGTTGGTGACATGCAGCGAACTCGCTCCACCGGCACCAATTGAAAAGTCAATCCCGGCGTCAGCGAAACCATCAATCACAGTATCTTGCACGAAGACGTGATTGGCTGTCGCAATTACACGGACGCCGTCAGTACCGGTAGACGTTCCATTGATATTCAGCTTGCGAAGACGGACCGTTTTCCTGATGTCATTCACATCAGTAATATTGACGAGGACCCCTGAAGAGGCTAAGGAGGCGAGGATGCTGCCTTCCATACTACCACCGTCAATGGTAAGGGACTTGGTAATCGTGATGGTGCCGAAGCCGCCTGGATCGAGCACGCTGATTTCGCCATCTTTGGCCGTTTTCGAGATGGCTCCCGCAAATGTTTTACAGGGGGCAGTGCGGCTGCATGGATTAACATCATCGCCGACGCCAGAGACCCAGGTGCGAGTGGCCTGCGCCTGAGCTTGCGAACTGGCGAACAGGCAAATGGCGAACAAAGCTATAACGTTCAGGGTAAATTTGATCTTACTCATAGTTTAAATCTCCTTAATTGGATGGGCATCCGGCTGCGAGGGCGGACGCGGGGGTTAAGTAAATACTGAAGGTGGGAGGTCAAAGCAATCGCCCACGCAGCGTTGGAAAGAGCATAAGATAACTCCATTGAGTTTCGAGTGCAAGGCCTGAGCGTTAAAAATTCGTTAATTAATTCGCCTAGACTGCCTTGTCTTATTATTTCAAAATTGAACCGCTCTCACATGACGAGTCATTTTTAATATCTTGCGATACTATAATATCGCCGCGGTAGGTTATCCCGATTCTGGACCCAACCAAAGTGTGTTCCTAGCCGTTCTTGGTAGCAGAGAGGCCGGAGTCGTAATGCGGGTCAGGTATATTTACCGGTCTTAAAGTTTCCGGGTTATAAATATCCGTTCGCAATGTTTCCCGGCCTCTCAATTCGCTGCGAACACGCCACATCTCCCTCTGCAACGCCCTTCCTTGCTGAGCCAATACTCCTATACCGAAAATAAGGAAACCAAAGAGAGCCAGGAAAAACGAAATGAGCAACAGGAAAATCGAAGGCTCCGGCGTTAAAAGATTATAGATAGACCAGCCAAGAAAGATCGTAGCTCCAATGAATAACAGAATGCTTATGATGTAGAGATAACGGAAAGGAGCCGCCAGCAAACTAAAAAGAAAGTGAGTACGAACTAACTTATTTACTTTTGATGATGACTTACGTTGCTGGCCCGGTTGCGCGACAAGTTTGTGATCTTTCCACTCCAAAATTGCGGGAATCTCATAAATCCGGTAGCCAAAGGCAATGGCCTTACTGACGATTTCCAGATGCACCTCCTTTTCATCTTCATCTAAAGGAAGCGCCAGGAACTTCTCACGCCGATATCCTCGAGTCATACCGGTATTCATCGTGACACTATATGTCAGCCCGGCACGAATAACGTGATTACCAGCCGCGCTTAAAAAAACACGCTTTGACGGCACATTTCTATAACCGCCCCCCGGCAGATGTGGCGACGCAATGATCATATCTGCGTCCGGTCGCTTGCTGAATTCATCTACAATGCGTGCGACGATATCATCCCCCCACGAAGAGTCAATCTCGGTGGTGACGACGATGTCGCCGCGGGCTTCGGCAATACCGGCACGAAGAGCATAGCCGCGTCCTCGATTGGTTGAGTAGCTCAACACCTTTAACCTGGAATAACTTCTTTCTAAGGAACGCGCGAGTTCTAACGAACGGTCACGCGAGCCATCGTTGACGATAATCAGCTCCCATTCATCCTCGAGCGCCGCGAGATTCTGCATCATCAGATTAACGGAGCCTTCTAAAATGGCTTCCTCATTATAAAAAGGACAGATGACTGAAATCATAAACTTCCTTCGCTTTCCGAAGCCAAAATTCGCAGTACGCGGTCTACGCTAATATGCCGATTCTTGATAAGGTCTGCAACTAAATCCTGTGGATTAGTGGGTGGTATATCCAATTCCTGGTGCTGAAAATATCGAGAAGACCCCATATGGATCGTGGAAAATTTCGCCCCCGTCTGGAGCCCGGATATTTGGAGAGTACCGTCGATCTCAATGCGGTCGGAAATGACAATCTCATTGTCTTTAAAATGCACGCGCCGGATGAGTCGCAACGGTACTTCTTTATGGCGCTGCACCAAGACCTTTACCAGTAAATTTTTGAGCCAATATGCCGCCGTTTGCAATCTGCCCACGGTCAGTGAGAAAAGGCGGAATCCGATGAAGAGCCAGGACGACTGTGTCCGTTGGTTCACCTGAGCGAAATTCACTTCGACGGTGAAGCCATCATCGCTGCGGCTCCAGCGACCGGGCCTTCGCAAACTTTGGCTACTGATAACCGCCCCTCCGCTCACTTGAGACCAGTAGCCGCAGTCGCTCGCCGCCAAATTTCTCGTCACTTTGTTATAAACCTTCAGAACCCCGCCCTTAGAGAGTCCCAGCACAGAATAATAAGCAGAATTACTCTTCACATATAGCCCGGCATCAGGAAAGTATGCTTCCTCTTCTTGCTGGCAGGGCAATTTGTCGGTGGCGTTGCCCGGCGACCGCGCGTGATCCGCTGCAAAAAGATAATTGTTCATCAGCGGCAAAAAGTTATAAGCGTCCATCGCGGACAGTCCCGCGGCGGTCTGTTTCTCTACTGATGCCCGCATGAAACGAGCGATCAAAGCAGCGTCAGGAATCGCTCCGGCTAATATTTCAAACCCTGCGGGAAAGTAAAACTCCGTATTGCGGCTGCCATACTCTCCGCCGAGGGTTCCGTTAGGATGGATAAAATATTTGAGAAAAGCGAGTGATCGCTGAAGGCTCTCCAGTAATGCCGCATCTCGATTGTCTTGCCAGATGACCGCTAAATAAAATGTGCCGTGCGTTTGATATCCGGGATCAGCCCCGCCGTACTCCTCATACCATCCCTCCTCCGACTGGCGTTCATAAATGCGTTGTAAGAAATATCGAGATCGCTTTTCGTAACGCTCTTCGCCGCAAATGCGGTAAATCACATGCAGTGCCGCCGCCGCCGCCGCCAGGTGGTTAGAGAGCACTCCGTGATGCTCGTCGTTTTTACAAAGCCAATCTCCGGCGCGCTCGAAGGTGCGGTATAGCGCAGACTTTTCCTCCTGCGGAATATGATCCGCCAATTGTAGGAAAGCCTCGCCGACATAGAAGCTCGTGAATGAGGTGGCGGCTAAACTACGTTCAAATGGATAGGCCTCATCGAAAGAGCCGTCCTGGTATTGGATTCCCCGCCAGAAATTCATTCCTGCTCTGGCCCAATCCAAAACGCGCTGGTTTGCACTTAGATCATTGCCGGGGAACGGTCTTGAAAAGAGATGCGCTAAAGCATAAATCCCTTCCTGAAACCGAGCGCCGGGGAAATCTGTGAACTTCCACCCCCAGTAGGTGCGATCAAAACAGCCGGATGTTTTGGAGAATTTCTCGCGATCCTGCCATGAGAGGAGCCTGCGAATCTCGCGCATGACCGGGTGACGATAGAGAATGGCTGGATCGTCTGTCACCATCGCAGCTTCATCGGGAGGAAACGGTGATTCCATCATTTGTGCTTCGTTAAGCTGGTATAGATCATCAGGCCGCAATAACGATCAAGCAGGCGATGCATCCAATTTGGAAGAAGATGATTGAGAGGCAAAAACCGGCGCGGAAAGTAATGAATTTCCAGGCGCTCAATCTCGAATCCGTCCAGGAGTGTGACCGTCTCACTGCGCGAGTAAGACTTGCCCAGAACGTTCTCGTTCCCATCGTAAATCCGCACAAAGTCGTCAACAGTGCGAACGTGCCGAAAAGCGTTTCGACCGGGCAGATGACCGAACACGTTTCGGACCAGGATACGGGTGAACGGCCAGAGACGGTCGGTCATCAGCCAGTTTTTATAATACAGGCTAATCATAGCGCGGCCACCGGGGCGTAATACACGGTGGATTTCCCTGACCCCCCGGCGAGTTTCCGGCGTGTGGTGCAGCACGCCTGCGCTGGTGACGAAATCGAAGGAGTCTGTTTTAAACGGCAAGTCTTCAGCGCTAGCCTGTATGACGGTGCCCTTCAACCCCGCGCCATCCAGACGTTTTCTGGTTAACTCCACGCCCCGCCGTGTTAGGTCAACGCCCGTGATGTTCGCTCCGCCAGCGGCAAAATGCCTGCACAACCAGCCGATCCCACAGCCTACGTCTAAGACGCGCTCGCCGGCATGACGATCAAACTCGTATAAATGCATGGAGTACGGCTCGACGTCGGTAAGGCGTACCTGATCATGCCAGTGGAAGAATTCTTTAGTCCCCGGCTGGAAGGGGCTTTCGTATGCGCTCAGCGGATGAGCCTCCCAGAAATCCTGCACCTGAGACACTTCAGGCGATTCCGGCGTGCTCACAGGGTCTTTCTTGTGGCTCACTCACTTCCCCCTATTTCAGCCGGAATCTCGATAGGAACGAGGCGACCTTCTCTAAGGGAGCTTTGAATGGCAAACGTAGCTTGCGTAGTCAATGCAAGGCTTTTGAAAGAGATCGGCGACTGGCCTGTCCGAATCCCTTCGACGAAAGCCGCTAGTTCCTCGGCATGGCCTTTGGCTGCTGTCAACAGCGCGCGTTTGCTCGAATTCTTGCCGTGTCCCCGGACACTAAGCGCTCGCCAGTTATCAATCACTCCCACGTAACCCCCGCCGAAGACTTCCACCCGCTCCTTTGGAAAGCCTGGATCACCATTAGCGATATACGTGATGGTTCCCAATGATCCATCGCTGAAGCGAAGCTGAATACAAAGATTATCCGGGTCTGCCGGCAAGTTATTTCGATCACCCAGGGCGGAGGCAAATACTTCGACCGGGTCGGAGTCTGTCAGGTATTGTAGGAAGTCAATGAAGTGGCAGACCTCTCCGACGATGCGGCCTCCGCCAACTTCCGGGTCCTGCGTCCAGTTATCAGCGGGAATGGGTCCGGCATTTACCCGGTAATTCATGACGAGTGGCCGCTCGCGGAGCGCCTTCTTCAACTCTACGGCCAGTGGGGAGAACCGGCGATTAAACCCTACGGTCAGGATGGGCTGGTCTTGCGCATGTTGCTGTGCCCCGTAATAAGCTGTAGCAACCATTCGCAACTGTTCTTCATTAATCGCCAGGGGCTTTTCCACGAAAACATGCTTGCCGGCTTCGAGCGCATCAGTCACCATCTCGGCGTGCAGGTTATGGCGCGTCGCTATCAGCACAGCATTGATTTCCGGCTGCCCCAGAATTTCCCGGTAATCGGATGTGCACAACCGGCTGGAATACTTGTCTGCGACGGCTTTCGCCGTCAGTCCGCTAGCGGTAGCGATGCCGGTTATCTCCACGCCTTTAATCTTACGCAGTTGGGGCAGGAGCACGCCCTGAGCGAATTGGCCGGCCCCGATGATTCCGAATCGCACGGACTGCTTGTCAGCGCTGCTCTCCTTTCCCGTAGATCGGGCGGGATGTTTTAGCTGTATGGTAGTCGGCTGCGCAAGCTCGGCATCATATTCCAAAAGAATCCCGATGTACGGCTCACGTCGCTCTCCGGTGAGCAATCCGTAAGCATCGGCAGCACGCTCGATGGGAAAGCGATGAGTGATGAGCGGTGTGATTTGAACCTTACGTTCCGCAACCAGATCAAGAAAAGACTCCATGTTCCGGTTTTCCGTCCAGCGGACGTATCCAATCGGATAATCTTGCCCTTTCTCTTCATATGAAACGTCATAGCGGCCAGGCCCGTATGAGCGCGACAAGCGCAAGTCAATTTCCTTGTCATAATATGCCCGGCGTGGAACACCCATGCCGACCTCGCCGACGGCAACGACTCGCGCCCTGTCCCGAGCCAGCTCGGCAGCCAGCTCAATCGGCTGGTTGCTGGGAGTGGCAGCAGTAATGATGATGGCATCCGCCCCACGCTGGCGGGTAAATTGCCGCACAGCCGCGACCACATCGCCGTCCTTTAATGCTTGGCCGCCGTGTGCTCCTAGTTCGAGGGCTAACTGCACCTTTGACGCATCCATATCAATTCCGAAAACGCGGCAGCCCGCCGCCGTGCAAATCTGCGCCGCCAGTTGCCCCACGAGACCCAGCCCCAGCACCACTACAGTCTCTCCCACAACCACGTCGGCCTGCCGCACGCCGTGCATGGCGATGGCCCCGACTGTGACGAATGCGGCTTCTTCAAATTTCACCTCTGCCGGAATGGATACCGCCAAATTGCGTGGGACGAATACTACTTCCGCGTGATTGGCGTAACCTAAACCGGCGCAGGCAACACGATCACCCGGCCTGAATTCCGCAGCCCCAGTGCCTGCGGCATAAACATTCCCAACGCACGAATAGCCTAGTGGGAGTGGTGTGCTAACCAGGTTCATAACAATTTGCGCCGTCCCCAGGAGACCCTCTTGCCCGGCCTTGCTCAAAACCTTTCGGACGAGATCGGGCCGCGCTCGGGCCTTCTGCAAGGGGTTCATCTTGGCCAGTTCGATGATTGCCTTCTCAGTGCCCGCGCTAACCAATGAAGCAACATTGTGCACGAGAAGTCCCCCGCCACGCAGTGTTGGCGGTGGCACTTCGGCGACGCTTAATTCACCGGTACGAAAGTTTTGTAAAACAGCCTTCATGGATTCCTCTCAAACAATTTTTATGGAAGTGATGCTTTGGGATTAACTGACGCGGCCTGGCCAGCAGGTTTTGCCGTCAACAACTATCGCTCATTTAACGGCTACTAACTCCTGTAAGGTTTGACGCCTCGTCAAGCGTTGTGCTGCGAAGATCGGGACCAGTCCCAGCTTTAATATGAGGCCATGTCCAAACTCATTCAGCGGAAATTCTTTCATGGTCTGGCGCTCAATCTGAAGCCCACTCTGTTTCACGAGCCGAGCTAAGGTGGCCTCTGTAAAATAAAATTCGTGGTAAGGAATATACAGCTTCTCGATCAAGCTCCTTGCCCGAGTCCCCAGGACGCGATGGAGTATCAACCCGAGCTTATTAATCAGGGCGTCATGATTCGGCGTGATAATGTAAACCTTTCCGCCAGCGCGCAACAACTGAGAGACTTCCTCCAGGAGCGCCGCTGGATTAGCGACGTGCTCGATCACGTCCACCAGCGTAATCACATCAAACGTCCCACGAAGCCCCCGCAGCTCGTTAAAGTCATTAACAACATTAAGGCCGTTCTGCTGCTGCGCGACTGTGGATGCTTCACGCGATACTTCGACGCCCATCACATCCATGCCAAACTCATCGCGCGCAACAACCAGCAACGCTCCCGTATCGCACCCGATGTCCAGGAGGCGGATTTTCTTGAGGCTGGAACCGTCAATGAGTGTGCTCAATAAAGCGCGCTGCTTAGCCACGGATTCCTCTCGAGCGAGGTCACGCCGAGCTTCAAAATAAGGATGTTGAAAATATTCCAGGGAAGCGTGGAGCGTGGCAAGTTGCTCGGACGAGCGGAAGGGAGAGACACGCACCAGAGCACATTGTTGACAACGCACGATGCTACCGAAACTGACATGACACAGTTCGACCATTTGCGTCGGCTCATGGCACAGCAGACACTGACTAACTGTAGTCACGAAACCCATCCTGACTCCCGGTCAATGAATATTCGATGCCATAGCTCCAGCATGACGAGCGACAATACCTGCTTGCCGAAAAGAAAGTCACCGCCCGCCACAGCCTCGCGTAGCTTGCGAACTCCTTCCCAGGTGAAATACCCGCGGCGGCGGACGCTCTCTTCGGACAAACACGTATCAACTATCTCGCCGAATGAACCCTTTCCTAAATACTTGTCAAGCGGGATGTAGAACGGTTTCTTCGGACGCCGCGCGACATCCTGCGGCAATACCTTCCGCAAATAGTCTCGTAAGAGAGCTTTGTTCGTTGTCCGATGCAGTTTCAGATGCGGAGGAGTCTGCATCAGGAACTCGACCAGGACGTGGTCTAAAAAAGGCACTCGTCCCTCGATGGAATTTGCCATCGTCATCTTGTCCTGCTTCATTAAGATATCATCGGGCAGCCAATGGGCATATTGTAAAGCCAGGAGTTGATCGAGATACGGTGCGCTGCCGTCATTCAAATGCAGGCCATTGTGCATTGGCAACATGTTCTCATGAGGGCGCAACTCTTCTGTATAAAGACCGTCTTTATCTCGCTTATCAAATAGAGAGATCAAAAATTGATACTCGGCTTTAGGTTGTTGAGCCTGTAACAGCGTCAGGTAGTCCAACAGTTTTCGCCGCCCGCGCTCGCCCAGCTTCGCCGGATAGTCGAACGCCAGGTTCAAGAACTGTGTGGGCAATCGCCCGACGAGGGGCTTGACGAGCAGGTTTTGTATGGCTCGAGGTGTTCGCCGCGCGTACTGTCTGGCCCAGTACATGACTTTGTGCGGAAAGTACCCGGCCATAGTTTCGTCGGCACCTTCGCCTGTCAGCACAACAGTCACATGCTGCCGCGCCAGTTGGGAAAGCAAATACATCGGCACCACGATGGCGTCGCCAACTGGTTCGTCCAGGTGCCAGACAATCTTCGGGAGGAGTGCCATATCCTCCGGGCGGCAGACGATTTCATGATGATCACAACCTAATTTTTGCGCAACCTCACGAGCCGCAGGTAATTCGTCTCCCTGCCAGTTAAATCCCACCGAGAAAGTTTTTACTGGCCGATTCATTAAGCCACTCATTGTCGCCACGATGGCACTGGAGTCTAATCCTCCACTCAAAAAAGAACCGAGAGGGACTTCGCTCATCAAGCGCAGGCGGATTGATTCGGTGAACAGCTCGGCGAATCGTTCCCGGTAATATTCATCCGGTTGATAAGGCCCGGAGTGTAACTCTGGTGCCCAGTAGCGCTCCATCCGCGATTGGCCATGAGACCATATCATCCAGTGCGCCGCCGGCAGCTTGCGGATTCCCGCAAACATCGTTTCCGGCCCGGGCACATATCGGAGGCCCAGGTAGGCATCAACTGCGGCCATGTTAGGCTCGCGCGGCACATCGGGACATTCGAGAATAGATTTAATCTCGGAGGCAAAAACCAACTTGCCATTCCGCTCCCAGTAATACAGAGGCTTAACGCCCAACCGATCCCGCGCAATAAACAATCGCTGCTGGTTCTTGTCGTAGATGGCGAAGGTAAACATCCCTCGCAGATGCTGTAGACAATCTACGCCGTACTCTTCATATAAGTGCAGGATGGTTTCGGTGTCGCAGTGGGTGCGGAATTGATGGCCCCGGCGAATAAGATCATCGGCCAGGGATTTGTAATTATAAATCTCCCCGTTAAAAACGATGGAAACGGTAGCATCCTCATTCGTAATTGGCTGCTGACCGCCCGCCACATCAATGATACTCAGGCGACGCATCCCGAGACCGACCTGATCTTCCAGAAGAAAGCCGTCATCATCCGGCCCCCGATGTTCAATCACCCCGGTCATGCGCGCCAGCATATTCGCATCGCGCTCAAATCCGGCGTACCCGCAGATACCGCACATCAGTGTGTCAACCTCATAATCTAATCAACACCATTTACAGCCGGACGTAAAATTTCACAGGGCGATTCTTCTCATCTCGCCATTAGCCTGTGCTTCCTGCCCGGGATCGTGTCCGACGCTCTCACTGACCGACCATCGGTATTCCAATAAAGAATCACCATAACCGGAAGATGGTAGCAGCTTTGTAGTATAGAACTCGCCTTCAAGCACTTCAAATTCGGCTGCATGATAAACTCCGTCTGCTACGCTAGACCTCACCCTGCACGCAACATTTAAGGTGTAGCGGCCTGGCATTAAGGGTAATTTGCTGAATTCACAGACAAACTCGCCCGCAGTCGGCAAATTGACTAAACGATCACCTGAGATATCACTCTGACAGTATCCGATGAATTGCTGTGATCTGTTAAGTATAGTGAACCCGACAGTGGTTTCGCTAAGATTAGTCTGGTTACTTGCGCGGTACCCTAGTGCTATCTTCACAGTTTGACCGCACCTTAAATGAGATATTTGCGTGTTCTTATCATCCAGAAGTCTGACATGCGTCAATTTTAAGGTTCCATCTCCCTTTCGATCCATGCGGTTTGCTAAAGAGGTAACTCCTCCCTGCGCTAAACTTGACGCAAACGCCGTCTGGAGATAGCGCTGCACGATCTCGGCAGACTCTCCATCTGCCTTTATCTGGCCTTGATCTATCCAGATAGCGCGGTCACACAGTGAGGTCACAGCGGCCATATTATGGCTGACAAACAGCACGGTGCGCCCGGCATGAGCTACTTCCCCCATCTTGCCCAAACACTTCTCCTGAAAAGCTGCATCTCCAACTGACAAGACTTCGTCCACAACCATGATTTCCGGCTCCAGATGCGCTGCTACGGCAAAGGCCAGGCGTGTGTACATGCCGCTGGAATAGCGCTTGACCGGCGTGTCCAGAAATTCCTCAATCTCAGCGAAGGCAACAATCTCATCGAACTTGCGATTTATCTCAACTCGCCGCATTCCAAGAATCGCCCCGTTGAGATAAATGTTCTCGCGCCCGGTTAGTTCCGGGTGAAAACCAGTTCCCACTTCCAGTAAGCTTCCAACTCGTCCAAAGAGTTCGATCCGTCCCCCTGTCGGTTCTGTGATGCGCGACAGGACTTTGAGCATCGTTGACTTGCCCGCTCCGTTCCGCCCGACAACCCCCACCACTTCTCCGGGATTAACCTCGAAACTTACATCTTTAAGTGCCCATATTGATTGTTCAGCCGAGCGCCCGCGCCGCCGCAACAAATTAAGCGGTAAACGAGCCATGTTCACCAGACTATCCCGCACGGTCGCATAAGCTGCCTGGCGACGACCGATGAAGTATTGTTTACTAAGATTCTTGACCCTGATGATTGGCTTCATTAGTTAGCTCAAATGATATCGGCGAAAACCTTCTCCATGCGCCGAAATGCATAAGCAGCATATATGAGCAGGATTAATGTTGCCACAATCGAGATGACGAGCGTAAACCGATTGAATTCGTGACCGAATAATGAGGCACGGAAACCCTCGATGATGCCGGTCAGAGGATTGAGTGCCAGTATCAATCTCCATTTTTCCGGCACGATACTTGACGGATAGATGATGGGGCTGAGAAACATCAATAATTGAATTAAAAAGGGTAGCGCATAGCGGATATCGCGATACTTAACATTTAGAGCAGACATCCACATTCCAACGCCGAGGGCGAGCAGAGCAATCAACGTCACAAACACAGGCAGCACTAATATGTTCCATGTGAGCGCCACCTTGTAGTAAATCATCAGGCCGATGAGGACAAGAAATGCAACGGCGAGATCAACCAGGCCTGCGCACACAGCAGCACCTGGAATGGTCATGCGCGGGAAATAGACTTTCGTAATTAAATTGGAATTGCCAACCAGGCTGTTGCCACTATTTGTGACGGCATTCGAGAAGAATGTCCACGGCAAGAGTCCGGCAAAAGCGAAGATGGGATAAGGAACGCCGTTTGAAGGGATGCCAGCTATTTTACCAAAGAAAAGCGTAAAGATAACCATTGTGGCGAGCGGTTGTATGATCGCCCAGGCAGCACCCAAAAGTGTCTGCTTATACCTTACTCTGATGTCCCGCCACGTCAGAAAATAGAGCAATTCCCGGTATGCCCACAGATCACGCAACCCGAGCGCGACCCACGACTTTCGCGGCTCGATGATGACCACTGGGTTATCCGGCAGAGTGCGTAATGCGCTAGCAGGTGGTTCAGTGTTTAGTGGTGGATCAGTTTGCGCTGGTGCTGTTGATTTTGGTGCGTGCGTACTCTCACTGGCAGTCAAATCCATTAAATACCACCCTTAAACAGCGACTCGAGTAAACTAGGTGTTTCAGATCGCACTCTCCGATTTGCAAACGAAAATTTTTGGCAAACTCAAATATTTGTCGAACTCAAAGAGGCCAGCCAGTTTATCCGCATCAAGTATGCCCGTCAAGCAAGCGCTTTATAATCTACTGGTTCAGCTTAAGCTGGGGCATCGCTTTATGGCGCATCATAGATGGCGAAATTATCCCACCGATTTACCAGACCTTGGCCATATAAGAAGTTCCACAGTCCAGCATTCTTCGCCGTCGCCAGCAAACTGATGTTAGTCGAATAAACCAGAGTCGAGTCGGCGAAGATTTGGATGCTGCCTGATTCCAAAGTGATGATCCGCAGCGTTGTCCAAAGCTCGGGCATGGTTTTATCGCGGGCTAATACCACTACTCCTGAGCCGCTGTAGTACCCGATCATTAATTTCTGCGTCGTCGCAGTATCGCCAGTAGTATAAGCATAGAAAAAATTGCTTATATCCTGGAAGCGAAAGAGAAGCCCTGTGGCAATTCCAGTTCCATAGAATCCGGGACGACGGTCGACGGTAATGTCGAGATTCGCCGTTCCATTCCCTGCTGAGACCCACGCACCTCGGCTTTCGTTTCCAAGCATAACCGCGCGTCCATTCAGAATGCCGAACGTTAGCGGTTCGCCCGGGCCACGATTGTACTGCCACACCTGCGGCCCGGCGCTGCCTCCCTCGGTTGAGCCGAGTCCTCCGTTACCATCGAACGCATATGTAGAATTTCCTCTTGAGAATGAATCAAAAACTCGCGCTCTACTCGGAATCGGGGGTGGAGTATTTTGTGATCCACCCGGCACCACGGGGCTGGCTGTTGTGGAAGCTGTTGGCGCGGTTGGGTCAATGATGAATTGCGGTGCGGGATAACTCTGTTGTGAGCTGCCAGCGCCAAAACCTGTTCCCCGTAAGATACCGACGCGTCCGCCAGAGAGGTCTAAGATGGTTTGTGCCGGGCGCAAGAAATTGATCAGGAAGTTGCCGCCGTTGCTAAAAAGGGTTTGCGGGCGGAAGGCCGCAGATACAGCCAAGCTCCCACTGTGATCTACGCGCGGATTAATTCCTTCATAGCCGCGCACCTGTGAAATTCTTCCGATCATGTTTTGGTGGTCAGACCCCCCGATGAACAACGTGCCGCCGCCGCCGCCCACTAATGACCGTCGCGGGCCTGTAAAGGGTGTCATGCCGACAGGGACACCGTTGTAATAAGTGATGAGCTTAGCTCCATCCCAACCCACTGCATAGTGTCCCCACTCATTAGGAGCGGGGCCGTCATCGCTCCCAAACGAAATAACTGTCGTCCCATCCCAAACGTTACCGGCGAGCGAGTAGGTGCCGCTTGTTCCATCGTTAAAGCCGAACAGGAGCGCGTGTGCCCCGCCGTAGCCGTCAGAGAGTAAATATCGAGGGGAAGCATTGTCTCCCGGCCTCGCCCAGAACTCCCAGAAGAATTGTGGAAGATTGACGGTCGGGTCTGTCCAGAACTCTTTAAATTCGACAGCCTGCGGTGATCCATCGAATTCAAGAACATGAAACGGGTCGTAGGTAGAGAAGTTTGCCGTCTGGTTGCCGGACAAATTATTAAAGGCCTGGCTGGCGGGACTAAACGTGCAGCATTGAACTGGCGGCGTCACTACGTAGTTGCCTCCAGCCGCAGCGTTTAACGCATAGTTGCCGTTCGCGTCAGTTGTGGTCGTTGCTGACTGGGAACCGCTTAACGTGACTGTCACACCGGAAAGGCCGACATTGCGATTCGTTATCCGACCGCTAATGGTGAAATTAACAGGGGTCGCGACGAAGTTGCCTGTTGCGTTCGCGCGCAGGTTGTTGAAACTCTGGGTTGGTGGAGAGAAAGTGTAATTGACACTTGCTGCCGTGATTGTGTAATTGCCGCCTTCAGTCAAGGTTGGAAAAGAGTAGTTGCCCGCGCCATCCGTCAGGGTGGAACTCGTCGTAAATCCTGTCCCGTTCAGGGTGACGGCAATGGCAGGCAAGCCGCTGCCGTCGCTCTTGGCAATGCGACCGCTGATGGCGTACGTCGTAGGCTTAAAGATGGTGAAGTTGACCGTCCGATTACCGTTTAAGCTATTGATGCTGAAGCTGGCGGGACTGAACGTAAAGTTCAGGTGCGAGGGCGTCAGTATATAATTACCATCCGCCGGCACGGTGAATCCGTAGTTGCCGTTCGCATCGGTCGTCGTTGTCGCAGAGCTTGAGCCGCTGAGCGCGACGGTCACACCCGAAAGATTGACATTTTCATTCGTCACCCGACCGCTGATGGTGAAGTTCACAGGGGTCGCGACAAAGTCTCTGGTGGCGTTCGCGCGCAGGTTGTTGAAGCTTTGATTTGTCGGGGAAAAAGTGTAATTGAAATGTGCGGGGGTGACTGTGTAGTTGCCGCCTTCCGCGAGATTCGTGAATGTATAGTTGCCGGTTGCATCGGTGACGGTGGAAGCCGTCATAAATCCGCTGAGGGCAACCGCAACCCCACCCAGGCCGCCGGAACTTTTCGTGAGCCGACCGCTAATACTGTACGTTCGTGGCAGATAAGGACCGGGCGTGGGGATGGCTCCGCTGTCATCCGGCAGGCCGCCGCCGACATGGCCGATGCCGACGCGCACGCGGTTGCTGGCGACACCGCGATAGACGATTTGCACCAGCACATCTCCTGCATCGCCCATGTCATTATTCAGAGTGAGGTTAATCTGGCTCACATATTGTTGCCCGACTGAGACCGGTCCCACATATTCCACCGTCAGCGGGTGGCGGCGGCGCGTAGAGTCTTCGGCATTCGCCGTCACCTCAGAAAAATCCGTTCCTGACGGCAAAGCCAGATTCATGGCGAAGAGCATGATGCGCGTGCGATGCGGCTGGCCAGCCGAGTCAAGGGTCGTCAGCGCGAAAGGCTCCGGTGCGACCGTCGTGGAATTAAGCGCAATGGCTCGTGTCGAAGTCGCCTGCGAGAGCAGCACAGGTGGCAATGTTCCCGATTGTGCTTGCGGAACATATAGCACGCTGGTAAGAATTGCCAGCATGAGAGCGAGGCCGAACCAGAGATTTCGGCGCACATCAAATCGAGGAAAATGTGTGTTCATAAATCACCGCGAGGAAGAGACCACTCAGCCAAATTTTGTCGTCAAACTTTAAGGCGTCGAAAAAAGAACTCCAGGGAATGTCCGGAAAGACCGGGTGAAAGAAAGCAAAATATAACATAGTTTTTCTGAGCTAAATACTTATTTAGTTTCCTGAGCTGTGAGTCGGCACTCGAAGTGGCCCTTCAATGCTCGGAAAAGGTCTCTTCTCACGGCACTCTTTCTTGACACTGCTTGAGGCGTAAACCTATACTCAAGCCCCTGTTTAGTAGATTTCGCTACCTGCGGCTCGCCCACAAGAATCAGGATTTCGTGTCCAGGCACTGCTGGCGCAAGCCCGGCGCGATTACGCCGGTCGCGAGAATTATCTCCAATAAGGACTTCATGAGAAAATTATTCGTCACTGGCGGTGCAGGCTTCATCGGCTCCTCTTTCATTAGGTTAGCGCTCGCCCAAACGGATTATGAGATTATAAACTTCGATGCCCTAACCTATGCAGGGAATCCAGACAATTTGGAAGGATTGGACGAGAGCCGTTATCGCTTCATTTGCGGTGACGTAGCAGACCGCGAGGCTGTCGGTGCTGCGCTTGCGGAGGACACGGATGCGATCATCAACTTCGCTGCCGAATCGCACGTTGACCGGAGCATCGCTTCGGCTGAACAGTTTTTGCGCACCAATATTTTGGGCACGCAGGTTCTGCTCGATGCGGCGCGTGCACGTCGTGTGCGTCGGGTAGTGCAAATCTCGACCGACGAGGTGATGGGTAGTCTGCCCGAAGATGAAACAGCTTTTTTCACCGAAAACACTCCGCTTGCGCCGAAAAATCCTTACGCCGCGTCGAAAGCGGCTGCCGAGCATTTGGTCAACGCCGCCCACCACACTTTCGGTCTTGACACAGTTATCACACGTTGCGGTAATAATTACGGCCCACGCCAGTTTCCCGAAAAATTCCTTCCTCTCGTGCTTTCAAACGCGCTCCACGATGAGCCGATTCCGCTTTATGGCGATGGCCGTTACGTGCGCGATTGGATTTATGTTGAAGATCATTGCCGGGCTATCCTTAACGTCCTAGAGAATGGCCGTTCAGGAGAAGTCTATAACATCGGAGCGCGCAACGAGCGTCGCAATATTGAGGTTGCAACAGCCATCCTCGACGCGCTCGGCAAATCTCACTCACTGATCCGACATGTTAAAGACAGGCCCGGCCACGACCGGCGGTATGCGATTGATCCGTCAAAAGTGGAGAGAGACCTTGACTGGCGACCCCGGGAGACTTGGGAGAGCGGACTGCAAAAGACAATTAACTGGTATGCTGAAAACGGCTCGTGGGTCGCGCGTACACGCAACGGCGCATACCGCGACTATTACGCGCAACATTACGGAACGGAGATTAGCGCTCGTTGAGAATACTGGTTACTGGCGCAAATGGCATGGTCGGTCGCGCCGTCGTTGAGCAATGTTTGGCGCAGGGTGATGAAGTCTTCGCGCACGACCGCCATAGTCTCGACATCACCAACCATGAATCCGTGAAGATAACCCTTGAGCATGAGCGCCCAGAGGCGTTGATCAATTGTGCGGCATGGACGGACGTTGATGGCTGCGAGAGTAACCGGCCTCTGGCTTATGCCGTCAATTCTCGGGCGGTCGAAAATCTTGCCGCGAGTAGCCGCCGCGTGGGAGCCGTTCTCGTTACCATCTCTACGGATTACGTCTTTGACGGTGCCAGGGAAGGTTTTTACACACAGCGTGATAATCCGAACCCGACGAGCGTTTACGGAGCTGCTAAATTGGAAGGAGAGCGTTGCGCTCAAGCGGCTTCAGCGCGTACCGTTGTCGTTCGCACCGGATGGATTTTCGGTAAGAGTGGGCGTAACTTTTTAAGCACCATCATCGAACGCGCGCGGCGCGGCGAGCGTCTGAAGACGATTAGCGATGCTTACGGCACGCCGACGTATGCGGATGATCTTGCTTTACGCCTGCGAGAGCTGGCTGAACTGGATATTCCGGGCGTATATCACGTCGTTAACGGCGGGGCGGGGGTGAGCTACGAGGAATTCACGCGCGCCGCACTCCTTGCTGCCGGCTGCGAAGCGACAGAGATTGAAAGCGTTAGCATGGATACTTTACGCCGACCAGCGCCTCGCCCTCGAAACTCACGTCTGCGGTGCATCCTGTCTGCTGCCGTGGGGTTGCCCGATCTGCCGTATTGGGAGAGTGCGCTCGGAAATTTTGCGCGGCTCTCTCTCAAGTAAGAGGCTCGGGCGCAGGCGAATTATTGTTCAATATGAGCTTGTCTTCCCGCCGGTCTCTGGTATTATGCTCTACTGTTTGTTCCCCAGGTAATTGAGTTTCCGTCAGTCCATCTATAGTAATTTATGATGTCTCAAGATAATCGCCTGCTCCCGTTGCCCTCCACCAGCCTTGATCGCCCGCTGAACGATCTGGCTCCGTCAAAGAAATATTATGGCGCGGCCTCTGACAATCCCACCCATCTGCGCGACTATCTGGCAGTGGTTCTCAAGCGCAAGTGGCTGATCTTGAGCCTGGTCGTGGTGGTCACATCTTTGGTGACGATACAGATGTATCGTCTGCCCCCCATCTACGAAGCCGAGACGACGATTCAGATTGAGCCAAAGAGGCAGAGTATTGTTCAGACAAAAGAGCTGATCCTTAATACCGGAAACGACCAGGCCTACTGGAACACGCAGCTCAAGCTACTTGAGAATCCGCAATTAACGCGCCAGGTCGTCCTCGCACTCGATCTCCAGAACAATCCGGCATTCTTTGAGGGGCAAGCAAAGTCTGGATATTCCGATGGGCTGCGCCGTCTATTTTTCGGCGAGCCGCCTGCGCCGGCTCGAGTTGACAAGATGGTGGCCGTTGTGGAAAGCACAAGCGTCAACGCAGACGACCTGTCGCCTGACCAGTTGCAGCGACTTGAGCCTTATGAGGACACGGTACGGGGGAATCTGACGGTTGAGCCTGTTGAAAGGACAAATCTCGTCAATATCCGTTTCCGCCACAGCAATCCGGAAATCGCCATGAAAGTGTCCGATACGCTGGCGCGCGTCTTCATCTACAATGACCTCAAGCGCACGACCTCTGGTTCAGACTCGGCTGCGGTAACGCTCGCTAACCAGATCGCAGATTTGCAACTCAAGATCAGGCAGGATGAAGAGCGGCTGCTCAATTTCAAGAGAGGTAATAATATTCCGATCAGCACGGCCAAAGGCGTTAATCTGACAAACGAACAGGTCGGCACATACAGCGAACAGTTGCTCAAGGCGGAAGAAGAGAGAAAGAGAGCGCAAGCTGCTTACGACGCGGCCCGAACCAGCCCGGACGTTTGGTCAGTTCCCGAGGTGCAGGCAGATAAATCAGTTCAGAGACTGCGTGACAAGATCGTAGACCTTGAGGAGAAACGCTCCGCGCTTTTATCCAGATACACGCAGGAGTGGCACGAAGTAAAAACGGTGGACGAACAGATCAAGCAGGTGAAAGCCGCGCTCGATCAAGCTCCGCGCGAGATCATCACGGGGCTTAAGCTAACTTTCGATGCGGCCTACGCGAAAGAGCGGAAATTAAGGCAGGATTACGGGCGGTCGCTGGGCGCAGCGCAGCAGCAGGGCGAGGCCGAGATCGAGGTCGGCAGTCTCACCCAGCGGATCGAGACCAATAAGCAAATTTTCAATACGCTGTTTCAGCGCCAGAAGGAACTGGAAATCACATCCAGTGACAGCGTTAACAACGTTACCATCGCGACGCTCGCCCGGTTGCCTAAAGGTCCCATCGGCCCGTCGCGCATGCGTAACATCGTCGTAGCTTTTCTGCTTAGCCTGGCTATCGGCATCGGTCTGGCCTTCCTGCTCGACTATCTGGACGACACGCTGAAATCAGTTGAGGATGTGGATCGTTACATCCATCTCCCTGCGCTCGCGTTGATCCCTGCTCTGCGTAACGAGCGAGCGCTCTTGAAGAGTAAAAACCGGGCCCCAAGCGAGGGGAAGGAAAGCACGGCGCTGGCTTTAATCGAAGACGTGCGCTCGCCCGTCACCGAAGCCTATCGCCATCTGCGTACCTCTTTGCTTCTGTCAACAGCAGGGCAACCGCCGAAGACCATTCTGGTAACGTCTAGCCAGCCTTCTGAAGGGAAGACGACGACGGCAGTAAATATAGCCGTCATCCTGGCGCAGACAGGCGCTGAGGTCTTGATCATTGATTGCGACATGCGCCGCCCACGAGTTCACACCCAGTTCAATGTGTCCAACGCGCAGGGCGTGACGAATTACCTGTCGGGCGATACCAACACGGATGCCCTGTTGCAGTCGTATGACAAGCTGCCTAACTTAAAAATCATGCCTTCGGGGCCAGTTCCCCCGAATCCATCCGAGCTCCTCGGCTCAGATGAGATGCGCAAGCTTCTGCACACGATGAGCGAACGCTTCACGCATATCATTGTTGACTCGCCGCCCGCCATCTCGTTCACCGATGCATCCATTATAGCGACGATGGCTGACGGCGTCGTGCTTGTGGTTCATGGCGGAAAGAGTTCGCGCGCGATAGTCCGCCGCGCTAAGCAGCAACTACTCGATGTGGGCGCGAACATCTTTGGCATTGTTCTCAATAACGTGAAGCTGGAGGGCAGCAACAGCTACTACTACGGCTATTACTCCAGCTACTATACATCTGACGACGAAGATGCAGCCGACCTTGAAGGCGCTGATCAGAGTCGAGCACGTGGATGAGAGGACAATTCTCCTGTATCGCGGAGGACGTGAAGCTGGGGCGTGATGTCGCCATTTATAACTTCGTCAACCTCTACGGCTGCGAAATCGGCGACGGCACAAGGATAGGCTCCTTCGTCGAGATTCAAAAAGGGGCACGCATCGGGCGTAACTGCAAAATCTCAAGTCACACCTTCATCTGCGAAGGCGTCCATGTCGAAGATGAGGTTTTCATAGGCCACGGCGTCAACTTCATCAATGACAAGTATCCGCGCGCGACAACCCCCGGCGGCGAGTTGCAGACGGAAGCCGATTGGAAAATTGAGTCGACCATCGTCCGGCGCGGTGCCAGCATCGGCACGGGGGCGGTTATTCTCGGCGGCATCATTATCGCCGAGCGTGCGATTGTCGGCGCGGGGGCCGTGGTCACAAAGGATGTTCCTGCCGGGGCGATTGTCGCGGGCAATCCATCGCGCCTGATTGAGAAAGGCTGACCATTCTGGAGATCACGCCGACGCTTAAGAGTTAGCTTGCTCTCGCACATCCTTTCGTATTGTCCTTGACCGTTTCTCTCATGGCTGTTCCCTTCGTTGATCTGCGCTCCCAGTATCTATCAATCAAAGAAGAGATAGACGAAGCAATTGCGCGCGTGCTCGACAACACGAGCTTCGTGCTGGGCCGCGAGGTGGAAGCTTTTGAAGCGGCCTTCGCCGAATACACAGGCGCGCGCTTCTGCATCGGCCTCAACAGCGGGACAGCTGCTATTCAGCTTGCGGTGATGGCTTGCGGATTGAAAATTGGTGATGAGGTCATTGTCCCTGCTAATAGTTTCTTCGCCACCGCCGAAGGCGTCTCGACCGCTGGTGCAACGCCCGTCTTCGTTGACGCCGACCCAATTTCCTACAACCTTGACGTTTCCAAAATCGAGGCGGCCATTACCTCGCGCACACGCGCCATCATGCCCGTGCATCTCTACGGACAAGCCGCTGACCTCGACCCGATCTTCGAGATTGCCGAACGTCACGGCCTGATCGTGATTGAAGACGCCGCGCAGGCGCACGGGAGTTTGTACAAGGGACGGCGGGTTGGCGCGCTGGGTCGCGCGGGTTGCTTCAGTTTTTATCCGGGCA
>JACCVS010000488.1 GCA_013698055.1 Acidobacteriota bacterium | reverse complement strand
TAACGCAGAGATAGTGCGTCGAGTATTCGAGATTTTTTGTGTTTAGTTTTCCACAAGCGCCTGCCCATGGATCTTGGGGTCGTAAGGCTTTTGGGTTTGAATCAGCGCGCGGGCGATGAGGATGATTTTGCGCATGAGGGCGCACAGCGCTTGCTTGCCGGTTTTGTGATTCGCTCTGAGTTTTTGGTAGTGTTGGGCGAGGAGATTATCTTTCATTCTGGTCTGGGTGTTGGCCTGCGCGGCCATATAGAGATATTTTTTAATGAGCCGGGGGCCTGTGTGTGGGATGTGACCGCCGCCGTGGTAGGTGCCCGAATGGTATACGCAGGGGGCCAGGCCGGTGTAGGAGGCCACGCTGCGCCGGGTGAAGTCTTTTAGGTTATTGGTGCAGGCGAGGAGGGCCCGCGCGGTCCAGTTACCCACGCCGGGTATGGTGCATAGCAGCTTGGTATTTTGCGCGAGCTGCTCGTTTTGGCGTTCGTGCTTTCGGATTTCAGCTTCCAGTTTCTTGATGTAGGTTTCGTTATCGAGCTGGCGCTTCTTAAGAATCTGGGGAGGGTTGGTGAGCACTGAGACTTGTTTGTTCATTCGGTCCTGCTCAAGCTTGGCGCTCTCGCGCTGCTCCAGGAGAACCTTGAGGCCCTCGCTGGCCGCATCGGGCGGCTCCCACAGGCGGGGCTGGCGCTCGTTGGCGAACTGGGTGATGAGGCGGGCGTCAATGGGGTCGGTCTTGTTGCGCCGGCCGAAGCTCAGCCCGTAGGCGTGGATGTGGTAGGGGTTGATGATCGCGGGATGGGCTTTGAGATCATGCAGGATGGCCGCGAGCGTGCGCGAATAGATGCCAGTGGCTTCCATGGCAATATGGCCTTGGAAATCCGGCAGGGTTTTAGCCCAGTCCACAAGCGCCGCGGCGCCCTGCTCGTTGTTTGGGAAGCTGCGGGTGGCGCCGCCCGGGACCAGAGCGGCTTGGAAGGCGCTTTTGGCGACGTCGATGCCGATCCATTTTTGTTGCTCCATGATAAAACCTCCTGGTAATAGTTTTTTTGATAAGCGCTTAGCCTGACCTGCCTTGTGACGGGAGCTCGCCTTGCGGCGGCTCTGAATAGTAGCCCGGTCTTTATGGCGAAGCACAAATCAGGCAGTCAGGCCCTTTCTCTAGCACGAGCTGCCACAAAGGACGCTCTTTCGCAGATCGGGCTCTGGCTGCTTGTTTCCGGGAACTTTTTAAGGGTTCCCGGAAAACTTTAATCTTGGTTTATCCACAAAGCCACAGCAGTGGCTAAAGAGAAAGTACCAAAGAGAAATTTACTACGACTGCTGGTATTCCAATTATCAATATTACGGTACAGTGACGTACAAGGCGCGGAGACGCAGAGGGAATAAACCGAAAAAATTTGGTTTGCCCTCTGCACCTCCGCGTTAATTTTTTACTTTTTTGTATCGGAGAAACCAATGTCTGAAGTAAAGTTGCGTTCCATTTCGTCTGCGCATCCGAGAACCTTTCTGGCTGCTGATGCTGATCTTTCCCGGTGGGAAGCGATTGAGCCTTACTTTACCTCTCTTCAAACGCGCGAAATAAACACGGCGCCGGATGTTGAGAAATGGCTCGCGGATCTTTCCTAGTTATCCGCCGCTGTCAGCCAGGAAGCGGCCGCGCGTTACATCAGTATGACGTGCAGCACGGACGATCCGGCCTTGGAAAAAGCCTATCTGGATTACGTCGAAAATGTGCTGCCTCTAACGGAGCCGTTGTACTTTGAACTTAGCAAAAAATACCTGGCCGCGTCTGGTCGCGCGCTGCTGCCGCAAGACCGGTATTTCGTCTATGACCGCGCGCGTCAAAGCGAAGTCAAACTTTTCCGCGCTGAAAACGTTACGCTGCAAACCCAGGATGAGGTTTTGGCCCAGCAGTATCAGAAGACTTGCGGAGAGCAAACGGTGGAGTTCGACAGCAAAACACTCACGCTGCCGCAGGTTTACAAAATCCTGGAAGAGACCGACAGAGACCGGCGGCGCAAGGCGTGGATTGCCGGCGTGGACCGCCAGCTTGCCGACCGCGAGAAAATGGAAACCCTCTTCGATGAAATGCTGACTTTACGTC
>JACCVS010000465.1 GCA_013698055.1 Acidobacteriota bacterium | reverse complement strand
GTAGGTAATCTGGAACTCATCTTTAGTTGGAGGAATCAATTATGTTAAAGAAACGAGCAGGCTTCTGGCTTGCGAATTCAATTATGGTCTCACTGCTCGCGCTCAGCTTCGCCTGCGGCGGTAAGACTGAGGAGACTGGCGACTCGGGCGGAGGCAATACTGGCGGGACGACTGGAACCAAATACGCGGCCACCGGCAATGAAGGCACAGTTACCGGAAAAGTGAGCTTGAACGGTGCAGCGCCCGCCGCGCAGAAGATTGACATGTCGCAGGATGCCAA
This sequence comes from Acidobacteriota bacterium, assembly GCA_013698055.1. Taxonomy (GTDB): domain Bacteria; phylum Acidobacteriota; class Blastocatellia; order Pyrinomonadales; family Pyrinomonadaceae; genus QHXM01. Next base: position 1,797 of record JACCVS010000465.1, on the reverse strand, counting down.
CTGCGCGACGAAGAATAAAGACCCGATGACCGAGACTGTCATGGCCAAAGACGGCAAGCTGGCGAACGTTTTCGTTTACGTCAAAGAGGGAACGACTGCCGACGGCAAGAAGATCGCCGACTACAGCTTTGATACGCCGAGCGCGGAAGTCGTGCTTGATCAGAACGGCTGCCACTACGTTCCGCATGTCATGGGTATGCAGCCCAACCAAAAGCTGAAAGTCACCAATAGTGACCCGACCGGCCACAACATCCACGCGCTGCCGAAATCAGGAAGCGGCAATGAAGAGTGGAACGAGTCGCAGCCGGGCGGCGCTGGCCCGATCACCAAGACCTTCAAGCGTTCGGAAATTCTGGTGCCAGTCAAATGCAACCAGCATCCCTGGATGAAGGCTTATATCGGCGTCGTCAAGCATCCTTTCTACGCCGTCAGCAAGGAAGACGGCTCGTTTGAGATCAAGGGCTTGCCCGCTGGGTCTTATACAGTCGTCGCCTGGCATGAAAAATTCGGTGAGAAGACTGCGCAGGTCAAAATTGACGCCAAAGGCACGGCGACTTCCGACTTCGCGTTTGACTCAACCGCTTCAGCCTCCGTTGAAGGTGGCTCACTACAGGTCATGCCCGCGCTTGAGCTTCCGATGACGATCAGGCACTAATAAAGACAGTAACAAGTGACGAGTAATAAGCAAGAAAATGCTTTAACTCGTCACTTGTCACTCGTCACTCGTCATTGTAATTATGAGCAAGGGTTTACATCGCTTCACGATATTTGTGACTGGCGCGACGTTGTTTCTGATTGTTGCGGGAGCGCTCGTCACGAGCCATGATGCGGGGTTGGCGACTAAGGATTGGCCGCTCTCGAATGGGCAGGTCTTCCCGGAAATGGTCGGCAATCTTTTCTGGGAACATGGCCACCGCATGGTAGCCACCAGCGTCGGGATTCTCGTTATTATCCTGAACATCTGGCTCTGGCGAAGTGAGAAGCGAAGTTGGGTTCGGCGGCTTGGCCTGGTGGCTTTGGCAGGGGTTATCGCGCAGGGGCTGCTGGGCGGTTTGACAGTCAAGATGATGCTGCCGCTCGCCGTTTCTTCGGCACACGCGACGCTGGCCCAAGTTTTTTTCTGCACGATGGTGAGCTTGTCGGTTTTTACTTCGCCAGACTGGGGAGAGCCACGCGAGGCAGTTGAAGATCAGGGAAGTCCATCGCTTCGTTATCTTGGAATCATTGCTGCGGCGAGTATTTTGATTCAACTGGTATTGGGCGCAACCCTGCGACATTCGGCGACGTGGGATCAACACCTGCCGACGAGTCTTTTACTAACGCATCTGGGTGGCGCTCTGGTTGTCATTCTCGTTCTGGGCACGACCATCGTCACGGCTCTGCGGCGCTACTCTGGCGAAAGTTATCTAACCCGGCCAGCGAAAATCGCGGCGATGCTCCTGATCGTTCAACTTTCTCTGGGGTTGGCAGCATACTTGACCCGGCTGGCGTCACCCAATTCGCCGCAGCCGCGTAATCCGATGGTCGGCATTACGGTCGCCCATGTCGCCTGCGGGGCGCTCGTCTTTGCCACGACAATCGTGCTGACCTTGCGAGCTTTTCGTGTTCTCAAGAGCGAGAGAGTGAAGGCTTCCGCTTACCAGCGGCTGAGCGCCGAAACGAACATTTGATAGGGAGTTTGGAACTTACAAGTTGAAATCTGAAATTTTACTAAAGAGCGCGGTAATAGACCTTAATCCGACGGTGATAACGAAAGCGCGGATCGAGGGATTGTCTTCGCGCGAGCGTGTGCTGGCT
>JACCVS010000463.1 GCA_013698055.1 Acidobacteriota bacterium | reverse complement strand
AGAAGGCCGTGCGAAGAATAATAATGGTCAGGACGGCGAAGACCAGGAAGATGAGCAGCTTGGTGCGGAAGATATACCAGTAGACGGAAGAGTAGCCGAGCGAGTCGAACCAGAGCGCGGAAATGTAGATTGAGACCGAGCGAAAGAGGATAAAGAGAAGCGCAACCCCAGCCGCGATGATCCAGACCAGTTTGCGGCGAGGCTTCCGTTTAGACGGGCTGATGTCAATAACATTGTCGTCCATGTCGTCTATCTCAATAGGAGGTGTTGTGCTCATGGCGCATAGCATACGCCGAACGGGTGCAACACTCAATCCCGTTTGTTTTCGGATGGAGGGGGAAGGCAGAATCAGGTACATTTCAATCGTGCGTCTGTGCTGAAGTAATTCACCACAGAGATACAGAGAACGAGAGAGGGGGCGCAGAGAAAAGCCATCTGGAATTCGGTATCTAAGATTTCAACTCCACGTCAATTTGAACAAAAGCGTGTCCCGTCAAAATCGCGGCGAAGAGTTCGCATTTCTGCGTTACTCGTTCTTTGCTTGTTTGTGATTGCGGGCAGCTTCACGGTTTCCTGTACGCGCGCACCCATCCCGCGCACGCCATTCGCCGCTGTTCGTACTCTGGCCGGTGCGCCGGTAGATAATAACTCAGTGAGGTTCGGTGACGCTTTTGGAATCGCTGTCGCCGGGGACGGAGCGATTTACGTTTCCGATGGAGAAATGGGGCGCGTCTGGCAGATTGCTCCCGGCGGGGCGACAAGAGCGGTTGCGGAAAATCTCAACGCGCCTTCTGCGATTGCGCTTGCCCCGGACGGCACGCTCGTCGTCGCAGATACAGGCTCGCATACCATCAAGCGCATTGAGCCGCAGAGCGGGCGCGTGACGATTATCGCGGGGACGGAGAACCGGGCAGGGTTCGCCGACGGAAGCGGGACGGCGGCGGCGATGTTCAACGCGCCTGTTGGCGTAGCCGTCTCGCCTGATGGCACGATTTTCGTCGCGGATACCTACAATGACCGAATCCGCGCAATTGACGCGGGGGGTCAGGTGCGAACCATTGCGGGCGGGGATGAGCCGGGATACAGGGACGCGGCGACGGGCGCGGAGGCACGCTTTGATACGCCTTGCGGCATTGCTGTTGATCTCGATGGAACGCTGCTGGTGGCAGATACGGGCAATCATCGCCTGCGCCGCGTGCGCGTTAATGGAGAGGTGACGACGGCTGCTGGAACAGGCGCGCAGGGTGTTTCCGACGGGACTCCTCAAACCGCCTCATTTAATGAACCCACGGGTATAGCAGTTGAATCAGACGGCACGATTTACGTGACAGATGCCGGAGGCTCTGCCGTGCGCGTTTGTTACCTCGGATTCTGGCCGGAGGTTTCCACACTCGCGGGCTACGCGAACGCCGGTCTCTCCGATGGAACGCTCGACCGCGCGCGTTTGAGCCGTCCTTCGGCAGTCGCCGTCTCGCCTGATGGAGCACTGCTCATCGCAGACTCCGGCAACCGTCTCGTCCGCGCTGTGTTGAGAGAAGGCAACGCGCAGGGCGCGGAGTTGACGCTAGAGATGATTGAATCCCTACGCATGAAGGCTTCGGATTTCCGCGCGCAGGCGGAGCCTCGTTGGCCTTACGATCCACCCGGCAAGACGCGCGAGGTTGCCGCAACCTTTGGGGAGATTCGGGGTGAGATCAATGAAGGGGAGAATGCGTGGTTTCATAACGGGCTTGATGTTCCGGGCGCGTATGGAGAGACGGCGCGCATTGTTCGTTCAGAGAAAATTCTGCGCCCGCTCGCGGTCGAAGGCGTCGGTGGAGCGCGAGAGCGCATCCGATTCCCTACGCTCGGCTACGTCCACCTGCGTGTCGGGCGCGATAAAGAAGACCGTCCGTTTGCTGACGAACGCTTCATCCTGCGGCGCGATGATAATGGAAAAGTGATCGGCGTTCGCGTTCGTCGCGGGGCGCAGTTCAAGGCAGGCGAGGCCGTTGGCACGCTCAATAACCAGAATCACGTTCACCTGATCGCAGGGCGCACTGG
>JACCVS010000460.1 GCA_013698055.1 Acidobacteriota bacterium | reverse complement strand
TAAAAATGTATCGCCAGCTTGTGTACGTCTTCGGCAGCTTCCATGATGGCTTCGGAGACGGTCGGGTGCGCGTGAATTGTGCGTCCCAGTTCGTCAGCAGTAGATTCGAGTTGCATGGCAACACAGGCTTCGGCAAGGATTTCCGTCGCGTGTGGGCCGATGATGTGAACGCCTAAGATTTCGTCATACTTCGCCTCGGAGATGATCTTCACAAAGCCTTCCTCCTCGCCGATGATGCGAGCCTTGCCGGAAGCCGAGAAGGGAAACTTGCCGATTCTGACATCATAGCCAGCTTCGCGCGCTTTCGCTTCCGTCAAGCCGACTGAGCCGATTTCGGGATCGCAGTAAGTACAACTGGGCACGAGCCGCATGTTAATCGGGCGCACATTCTTTTCTCCCGCAATCTGTTCGACGGCGAGGATGCCTTCTTTCGACGCGAGGTGAGCGAGCCACGGCGTCGGAATCACATCGCCAATGGCATACACACCTTCTTCGCCCGTGCGTAAGAATTCGTCCACCTGCACGTTGCCGCGCTCGACTTTGATCTTCGTGCCTTCAAGCCCCAGTCCTTCAAGATAAGGCATCCGACCCACGGCGACGAGCAGCATCTCGGCTTCGAGCGCGACCTCTTTGCCATCAGCATCTTTGCCCGTGACGCGGACGCCCCCGTCGGTCTTCTCCACCTTCTCAAGCTTCGTGCCGAGCTGAGTCTTGATCTTGCGCTTGCGAAACGCACGCTCTAAATCCTTCGAGACTTCTTCATCTTCTAAAGGCACAAGGCGCGGCAGCAACTCGACCACTGTTACGTCCGTGCCGAAGCGCGAGTAGACGGAAGCAAACTCGACGCCGACCGCGCCGGAACCCATCACGATGAGCGACTTCGGAACGTCCTTCAACTCCAGAATGTGATCAGAATTGACGACGCGCTCGCCGTCCGTCTCAAATCCGGGAATGGGACGCACGACCGAGCCGGTGGCGATGATGATGTTTTTGGACTCAATCGTCTGCTCGTTGCCGTCTTCACCTTTGACGATGACCTTGCCGGGCAGGCTGAGCCTTCCCGTTCCTTTGAACGTCGTGATCTTGTTCTTCTTCATCAGAAACTCGATGCCCTTCGAGTTCTTTGTCACGACCTTATCTTTTCGCTTCTGCACGTCGGCGAAGGCGAGTTGAATTCCCGTCGCCTGAACGCCGAAGTCCGCAGCGTGCTGCATCTGCTCGTAAACGTGCGCCGACATCAAAAGCTGTTTCGTCGGGATGCAGCCGCGCAAGGTGCATGTGCCGCCCAGTCGCTTGTCTTTTTCCACGAGCGCGACTTTCAACCCCAATTGCGAGCCGCGAATCGCCGCCACGTAACCACCGGGGCCGCTGCCGATAACCGTCACATCAAATTGTTCAGTAGCCAATGTTCGTCTCCCCAACTTAAAGGGATGAGGGAGGTCTTCAGGGATGAGGGACGAGGGATGAGGGATGAAATAAAGACAAACGCTTTTACCTCATCCCTCATCCCTCATCCCTCATCCCTTTTATTCATTCCCTCATCCCTGAATTTTCTGATCTGCGCCCCGTGCGAGGCGAAATGTTTGAAAGTCACGTTCTCGATGTATTTGTAGATGGGTGTTGATTCGTCTACTTCTTCGGGCAGCGATTCGATAATGCGCTCCATCTCGCGGTGCGCGGCGTCGAATTCTTCGCGCACCAGCGGCATCGAGTGCTCCTGGCGATTCTCAACCGCCTGCCGGTTGAATTCATCTATCAATTCCTTATTCATTCTTTCCGGCTTCCATGTGCCGTTCTGGATTTCGGTAATGATGCGCGCCGCCTCGATCTCCCAAGCGGAGATGTGCGAGAGCGCGTCCTTGATTGACCAGTTATCGTTAAGCCCGACGCGCGTCGCCTCCTCTTCGGACAACCCCTCAAGCGCTTCGGTCAGCTTGCCGTGCGACTCGCGCACGCGCTCCTGTATTTCCGTCTTTTTCATAGAGATTCGATTCACGCCCTAGGGGAAGCGCAAAATGTCGCGCCCCGAGCGGCCTCCAAGTCTGTTGTTCGGGTGGCAAGTCTCTGGATCACAGTATAGACACGTTGTCAGTGCTTTTACAAAAGAGGGGCATTATAATCCCTGACTCGAAATTCATTCAAACCCGCCGGGGTTGAAAATCTACTAAAGGTGAGGTCTCAATACTGATGGAGCATTCCGAAGGGTTTTTGAAATTGGCCGAAGAAGCCAGAAAGCGTATCCACGAAATTTCTGTCAAAGCCACGCTCGAGCGCCTCGCTTCCGGCGAAGGCGCGCGCCTGATAGACGTGCGCGAAGATCACGAATGGGAAGCAGGCCACGCCGCAGGAGCGGAGCATCTCAGCAAAGGAATCATCGAGCGCGACATCGAAAAGGCAGTGCCAGAAAAAGAAACCGAACTCATTCTCTACTGCGGCGGCGGCTATCGTTCGGCTCTCGCGGCGGAAGTCCTTCAGCGCATGGGCTACTACGATGTCTCTTCAATGGCGGGCGGCTGGAAGGCCTGGAATGAAGCAGGCGCGCCGGTAGAAGAGAGAGAAAGTTAATGCTTTGAAGGCATCTGCTTTGCTGGTATCTTTAATAACCTATCGAATTCATCAGCACTCTTTACGTAGTCAAATTCCGCCTCTGTAAATGAGCGCATCAGCAATCATCGAAAATTCACGCTCTACAAAAGCGCAAGCGCCGATGAGTTTGGC
>JACCVS010000360.1 GCA_013698055.1 Acidobacteriota bacterium | reverse complement strand
CCAGCGCGGCGTGCCGACTATCGATTCTTCATCCGGCCCCGTGCCAGCGTCTTCGCCAGTATCCGGGTAGAGAGGCGTGTCAGCCATGCAGGTTTCATCCTTTGCCTTGAGTGATTGTCGAGCATTTCAGGACCACGGCAGTTTACGACACAGCATGCCATTGCTCAATCACGGTATCTCGGCAGAAGATCCCATTTGCCGTAAAACCCAATAATCGACCCATAAGATTACTTCAAAATACTTCTTGACTCTGTAGTCGAGTACAGGAATTAAGATTTACTTGTCACCCGTAATGGGGTGAAAATATAAGGCAAGGAGTAAACTTATGGAAAACAAGGAAAAGCAGGCGAAGCAGAAAGACGAGTCAGTACAGGGTCACTGTCATACGGTTCCGGCCAAAGAGAAAGTGCAACCGGTTACTGAAAAGACCGTTAAGTCGGGATGCTGCGGCGGCGGTAAGTAAAAGGGCTGATGGCCCGAGTCGGCGGGGGCTGAAGCGCCGAGGCGCTCACCCCGCCAAACTTAAATACTAAGCGAGAATTATTGAGATGAGATCAGCGGCTAAACAGGAGCAGTCGACAAATCATGGCGGGCCAACTGGACGCGAGTCATTCCGATGTTCGGCTTGCCCGAAGACATCCGCCGGGCGGTTTATACGACCAATGCCATCGAATCCCTCAACATGTCGTTGCGGAAAATCATCAAGTGCCGAAGTTCGTTTCCGAACGAAGAAGCTGCCTTCAAGTTGCTGTACTTAGCCTTGCAAAATGCCGCGAAGAAGTGGACGATGCCAATACCGAATTGGAGTCGTGCGATGAATCAGTTCGCTATTCTCTACGACGGTCGCTTGCCGATGCTCGGTGGCGATAACTCACTTACACAATTTATCTGACACCCTCGGCAGTTGGTCAACCATCATAAGTGTTCCTCCCCTCGGAGCTGCTTTTCTGTCTCAGCGCGGCCGGAATCATGCACTAATGACTATTCTTTGTCATTAGGTTGCTTCCGAAAAGATGGATTGGCATCCTTTTGTCTCTGACTTAGTGCCGGGCATCCTCAGCCTTACACGCTATCGACTCGCCCCCTGACCGGTAATCAGAGAAAAGAAATCTCTTCGTAGCTGCCGGGCTGTAAGGCGTCTATTGCTTGAACAATCAAGGCAATATGATTTTTGATGCGGGGCCAGCTCGTCGTCAGCAGAACGACCACGCTGATCTTTCGGCCTGTCAGATTTTGCTGATAGGGGAGGTTCTGGTCTGTGGTAATGAGGGCATCAAATCCGTCCGATTCGGCGCGAGCCAGTAAGTCTCCGTTTTTGAGACTGCTCCAGCCTTTCTCATAGGCTGTCTCTACAGTGTGATTCGGCAGGTGATCTCTTAAGGGGACGGGAGTCCCCTGGTCGAATAAGAGCTTCATCTCTTACGCTGCCTGGCGGTCGGTTTGGAGACTCTGGATGGTGTATTCAATAACGGCCTCCACTTGTTCTCTGGTGACGCCGGGAAACCATGATAAGAAATCATCAATGGATGCCCCGCCCTCAAGGTTCTCAAATAACGCAACGACAGGGACACGAGTGCTATGGAAGACCCATGAACCGCTAACCTTTTCCGGGTCACGCTCAACCGCAGGGCATGAAGACCAGTCCATCATAGTTGAAACATACTCTCGTTTCTTTGATAAAGGCAAGAGGGGCAGTGCGCTGATTGAATACGAGCTAAATCAGGCGTTTTCGTATTTTGCCTCAGCCTGCGGATCGTGGCTGCACCGTTTCATCGCCCCATTAGGACAATTCAGTTGCGTTTGTTGCTCTTTAAAACGGCGCAGCCACTCATCTCTGCATCTCGCCGGAGAGCAGCACCACGCGCCCTCGGGCCGCAGGCACACGCGTGAGCAGCACCCGGGCCACATCGTCCGCAGCTATGGGCCGGTAGTTTGCCGGAATGAGCGGACCGAGGAGTTTGCTCACGACCGTCGCCACCTTCTCGCCCATGCGCGTTGGCTGGCCGAGCGTCTCACGGTCTCCCACAAGCAGAGACGGACAGACGATGAGCAGGCCGTCGAAAGAGAGTCGCGCCAGAGCGTCCTCCAGCTCACCCTTCACGCGGTTGTAAAAGACGCGGGACTTCGCGTCCGCGCCCATCGCACTAACAAGGCCGGCGCGCCGGGCACCTGCGGCGAGCGCCGCACGGGCGACGGCCAGATTGGCGTCGAAGTCCACGGCCCTGAATGCTGCCTGGCTGCCAGCCGCCTTGATGGTTGTGCCGAGCGCCAGGTAGACCTCGTCGAGCGGCGGGAGCGGCGGCAACGTGGCGAAGTCCACCACGTACGTAATGAGCTTGGGGTGCTCGACACCGGGCTTTCGCCTGCCGAGCGCGTGGACGACCGTGACCGACGCGTCGGCGAGCAGCCCTTCCAGGATGGCCCGCCCGACCAAGCCCGTGGAGCCTGCCAAGGCTACGGTTCTTGTGGTCGCCCCGTTCGGGTTGAGAGGAGACATATGCGTCACCCGATTCCCACGTTAACGACCTCTTTGACTCTGCCCACTTCACCGGTCTCCAGCCTGACCTTGATGCCGTGCGAGTGGTACGGGGATTTAGTCAGCACGTCTTTGACGACGCCGCGGGTCAGCCTCTCGGTTCGCTGATCCTTCTTCATGACTATATTGACCGTGAGCCCCGGCCTCACGTTTTTACGCTCGCTGCCGTCCATAAGTCATTGCCCCCTCTACTCCTCGTCATACTCCAGGAAATTGACCGCGTTCTGGTCTAAATTCTCCCTACCGTGGTCGTAGCGCATGACGGTCTTCGGGTCTTTATGCTTACTCATCATTTGCACCTGCCTGTAAGTCTGCCCCATCTCCAATGCCCTTGTAATGGCCGTACGTC
>JACCVS010000358.1 GCA_013698055.1 Acidobacteriota bacterium | reverse complement strand
CTAACAGCATGGTGCGCGGGGTCTACTGGATATTTATTTTAACTACCTCAGTAAGTGTTGCTTTTCACCCCCGTGCACCACATACTACAACGCACACCGGGAAAGTACGGGGCAGTGTTTTGGTCATTGGTGAAAATATTTTAGCCAACTAACCGCGCGAGCGATTGTTTGTGCACGTTGGCGACCTCACGGCGAAGGTCATCAGGTTCGAGTACTTCAACGTCGGGTGACCAACTAAGAATGAAGCGCACGAGTCCACGTCCACCTGCGACATGCATCTCGATCGTGGTGGTCGCCTCTTCATGGTCCTTGCCCGCCCGGTCCGACTTTTCTATCAAACGCTGCGATGGATGAAACACCCGTTCCCGAAAGATACGTGCGGTTGTACCGCGAGCACGCAGGAGCACGGTGACGGGTGCACCGTGAATGCCATTAAAGCAATGCTCTGTCAGATAAGCGCGTAAGTCGAAATCTTTCGGGCGCACGAAATGTTCATCAGTTTCAAGTAAGGTGCGGATGTGGTCTATCGAAAACGGAATAATAGCGCCGCGCAGGTGATCATGGCCGATCATTTAGAGGGTCGCGCCATCCGGGTCAAAATAGACACAATAAGGATCAACCAGGCGATCTTTGGTTTTGTCATCCGTGAGGCTGTGATAGCTCAGGTATACACGGCGTCCTTTGATAATGGCACTTGTTAAGCGATCAATTATTGCAGCATAGGGAGCGAAGTCTTTTGCAGGCACAGCGGCAGAGCCGAAGACGTTGGCAAGTAGGTCAAGCTTCTCGCGCAATTGAGTAGGCAAGGAGTTGCGCACTTTCATGACTAAGAGGCGCGCATGTTCAGCGAACGGCGAGCCGAAGGCCGTTAATCCCGTAGCGGCAATTGATTCTTGCGCGAGGAGCAGTGTCGCCAGCTCTAACGGTGTAAGTGTCGGTGGAGTAAACTTATAGTCTTTGCTGAAACAGTAACGGACCTCGCGCCCGTCCGGTTCTTCGATTATCTGATAATGAATTGAAAGTGCATCAATCGCGCGCTTGATAGTTTTGCGGTCGACCCGGAAGTGTTCGATCAGTTCACGTTGTGAGCGTCCGCCATCGGTCAATAGCAGTTGGAGTTCGATCATCCGCGCGGTCAAATCACCACGATGCGATTTTTCTTTCATGGTATGAGGTAGGAAACGTATAGATTCGGATAAGTGAGCGGTTGTCCAAGCGGCATCAAGATGATATGCCTTGATATCATAAAGATATATTTACCAGTTTCAGAAATTCGGCTGGCTCAACCACTCTGAGCGATCTGAATCGCTGACGAAACTCTTTGCATTCATTGGTGTGGCCGGTCATTAAATCCAACAAATCTCTATCGCGGCTAATGATAAAGTCAGCGCCCGCCGCAACCGCCAGGTTGATATAAGGCTCATCCTCTTCATCACGTGAATAGCTGAATTCCTTGGGCACAAGCCTAATAAGCATAGAGAGCTTAGGTAAGCGTTTGAGGAACGCACCGACGATCTCATCGCTGAGGTCCGGAAAGTGCTCCCGTATCTCTGGGCGGTTTAATACATCTTCGACTTCTGTGAGGACTTCCCTGCTCACGAAAAGTTGGATGAGACTGCTTTCCGCCAGATTCAAACATTTAGCCGCGACGCTCTTTTCTCGGGCAACGGCTTGGAGGAGGACATTGCAATCAAAGACGACACGGGGCAAGTCCTTCACCCTCGCGCCTTCTCTTTCCTGACGCGAGAAGCTTCTTTCCGCGCGTTAGTAAAAAGATCGTCCAGTTCTTCATCACCCATCCCGCTGTCTTCAACATTGTGACGAAACGGGGCGAGAATTTCATCAAAAGATTTCTCTGCCAGAAGGTCTATTCTGTCTCGCCTCTGAGTGCCTTCCTGGATGAGTGAGGTAACATAGTCTTCGAGCGGCAAGCCCTCTTTGGCAGCCTGTGTTTTTACGGACTCTTCAACATCTGCCGGTAAGTCAATTGTGATGGTCATAAGCGCTATCCTTCATGCTGGTAGATACCCTCGCGGCTATCGTCAACCAAAATAATAAGAGCAATTTTACCATAGCGCATGCCTGCTGTACGTTTTCACACTTTTCACTGAGCTTGGTTCATTATCAAGGCTGGCTACTCTTCATCATATTTAAGGAAGTTGACAGCATTCTGGTCTAAATTCTCCCTACCGTGGTCGTAGCGCATGACGGTCTTCGGGTCTTTATGCTTACTCATCATTTGCACCTGCCTGTAAGTCTGCCCCATCTCCAATGCCCTTGTAATGGCCGTACGTC